>WJJA01000549.1 GCA_014729955.1 bacterium | reverse complement strand
GCCAAACTCATTTTTTCATTCCCCCTTCGGGCGGTCCCAACTGTGTCATCTGCTTTGTTCCGAAGGATTCGCGGTATTGTAATACAGCTTCATCCTTCGCGTCTCACATCTGACACAGTTTGAACTCGTGAAATATGCGGGTTAGAAGAGGGTTTCCTGGTTGACGGGTCCGGCACCGCCTGGACGCCCGCCGACCAGTTCGAATGCCTGCGGTGTCGCCACCCGGCCTTTTGGAGTACGCTCCAGAAATCCCTGCTGAATCAGGTACGGCTCATATAATTCTTCGATGGTTCCGGCATCTTCACCTACTGTGACCGCGATGGTCTGCAGTCCGACGGGTCCCCCTCGGTACGTGTGCACAATGGACCGCAGGATGCGCTTGTCCATATCGTCCAATCCGCGCTGGTCGATTTCCAGACGTTCCAGCGCACGTTCCGCGATCTCGGTTGTCAAGGCTCCCTCACCCTCAACCTCGGCAAAATCCCGCAGCCTTCTCAGCAGACGATTAGCGATACGAGGCGTGCCCCTGCAGCGTCGAGCAATCTCATGGGCTGCGTCCCCTTTCAACGGAATGTTGAGAGTGTCTGCATTGCGCGTCACGATCTGCTCAAGCTCTTCCACCCCGTAGTAGTCCAGCCTGCCTGTGATACCGAAACGGGTCCGGAGTGGTCCGGTCAGCAATCCGGCACGAGTCGTGGCGCCGATCAGGGTAAACGGCGGCAGGTTGAGCTGCACGCTTCTCGCGGCGGGGCCCTTGTCGATCAGGATGTCGAGCACGAAGTCTTCCATCGCAGGGTAGAGGTACTCTTCGACCACGCGATTGAGTCGATGGATCTCATCGATAAAAAGAACGTCATGCTCTTCGAGGTTGGTGAGCAACCCGGCCAGGTCGGCCGCTTTTTCGAGCACCGGCCCACTGGTTGAAACCATGTTCACACCAAGTTCGGAGGCGATGATGCCGGCAAGCGTGGTTTTCCCGAGACCGGGCGGCCCGTAGAGCAGAACGTGGTCGAGCGCTTCACCGCGTTGCCGTGCCGCCGCGACAAACACCTCGAAGTTCGCTTTCAGCTTCTCCTGCCCGACGAAATCCTCAAACCGGTGCGGTCGCAGGGAGACATCAAGCTCCCGATCCTCCGGCGCCGGCTGCGGAGCGGTAATTCTCTGCTCGCTGTTCAAACGGAATCCTCGTTGCGATTGGTATCTGCGCGACAACCTGCGGGGTAAGATAGATGCAGCAATACCCGTCAGCAAGTCCCCTACGCTTCAATGAAGCGGGCGGCGTCGCGGTTTCGTATATTCCTGTTATGGAAGATCGCGATAGAACAGAACGTATCCCTGTGAATCGGCGCCCTACCCTGCATCGGCTCCTCTCGACCGGTCTCGCGCTCGTAACCGCGTTGCTGCTCATGATTGCCTGCGCGAACGAGCAGACGAACGATCTCGGCGACGGTTCGATCAACGGCGAGATTCATCACTACCTCACCGGTGAACCGCTCTCGGGCGCGACCGTGATTTCCGATGACGGCAACAGCGTACTTTCGAGCGATTCCGGTCACTATTCCATAAATGTGCAGGCCGGCACACGAGGGCTGACCGTCAGCCTCGACGGTTTCGAAAGTGCCGATACCGTGCTCGAAGTCGTTTCCGATTCGGCCTATACGGGTGTCGACTTCCAATTGCTCCCGGAAGCGGCCAACACCGGCGACCTGCGTGTGACCGTAACATGGGACAGCCTCCCCGCCGATCTCGATGCTCACCTGCTGACGCCGTTGATTGAGGGGACACGATATCACATTTATTTCGCCGACCGCGGCAGCCAGACCCGGGTGCCGTACGCCCTGCTCGTGCAGGATGACTATGATGGTTTCGGACCTGAAGAGATCCGTATCTATGATACTTTCACCGGCAACTATCACTTCATTGTGGAGAACTACAGTCTGGACACCACATTGACCGCCTCCGGCGCCCTGGTGGAGCTTTTCAACGTGTTCGGTAAAATCGGAGAGTTTGCCGTTCCCGAAGAAGGGGAGGGCGCATACTGGCATGTGTTCAGTCTGGACGGGGAGACCGGCACGGTGGTGACGGTCAACCAGTTGATGAATGATCCACCGTGGGATTCCTCAGTTCATACTGCGACAGGAAAACCCTGTGCACTTCACCCTGAACACGAGAACCGCTGATGCGAACCGGCAACAGGATGACTGGATTCATATTCTTCATGGCATTTGCCGTGTTGCTTTCCGGCTGCACGGACGACGGCAACCCGGAGCGCGAGGAGATTATACCCAACGATTTTGCCGGAGTGTGGTTCCTCTGGGTGAGGGTGCTGGAGGACGGAGAGCGTGTCAGTCCAATTGAAGGCAGCTCGTTCTTTGACATTGATGTATACGGCAACTGGGAATACTTCATTGAGAACGAACTGGACATGTACGGCAGCTCGGACTGGAACGATGATGCGTTCGGTACACGGCTCCGCTTAACTGTCCAGGGTGCCTCGAGCCCCTCCATGGTCGATTCCTCGTTTTCCATCCAGCTGGAATACTCGGAAACCACTGCAATGTTCAGCTATTCCGATGCCGGTGGATCTCTTATCGATGTATACGCGCGACCGATCGGCACTACTCGCGCCGTGGCGGGTGTCGTACGCACTCTCGAACAGGAACCGATTGCGAACGCCGACATCATCTATCGAGGCAGTAACGGCACCGGTGACGACCTCATTGCCGCCACAGACGACTACGGCTACTTTTACACCACCGAAATCCTGACGGAGGATTCGGTCTTTACTCTGGAAGCGGATGCCGTGGGCTATCTCAGTCGTGAGACTGAAATTGATCTGCGTGTTCTGCAACTCGCCTCTGTCGATTTTGTCCTTGAACCCTCGCCCTGATCGGTGTTTGAGCATTGATGCCACAGATCTGCTGCAGGTGAACCGTGACGGGGAGTTTTGTCTCTTCAGGATTCGTGTCTTCATTGCCTCGTGTTGTATATTAAAAGTTTGCCGGGCCTTGCGGGTGTCGGCATTCACCGAGCCGGATGCTGCTATAGTGGAGGATGTGTTGATGAAGGCGACCAGGCGCGCGGGTCTTGTGATGCTGACCATACTCGCGCTGATGATGTTGACATGGGGACCTGCCGTGGCGGAGAAACCGAACACCCTCGTGCGCGAGGAGATTCCCGAACAGTACAAGTGGGACCTGAGCCATATTTACAGCTCCTGGGAGGAGTGGGAAGCGGATGTTGCGAAACTCCAGGCCTTGATGGATGAGATCGTTGCCTTCCAGGGGCGACTTAGCGAGGGTCCGGACATTCTGCTCCAATACCAGCAGTTGAACGACAAGCTGGGCATGCTGGCGATCAAAGCCTACCGTTATGCCGGTCTGCAGCAGGTCACGAACATGAACGATTCGGAGCTGCAGGCGAAAGAACAGCAGGTCCGCATCCTTTTCGCCCAATTCGGCCAGAAAACTGCCTGGGCCGCCCCGGAGATGCTGCAAATCCCGGAAGACACCCTGATGGCCTGGGTGGACCGGACTCCGGACTTGGAACCGTACCGTTTTGAGTTCTCCGAGCTGTATCGTGAGCAGGAGCATGTACTCGACGAGTCCGGCGAACAGCTCCTGAGTTACAGCAGCACCTTCCGCGGTATGCCGCGAGATACCTACTCGATGTTGTCCACCGCCGACGTCAAATTCCCGGACGTGGTGCTTTCCAACGGTGACACCGTCAAAGCCACACACGCCACCTACGGCAATCAACTGCGCACCAACCGCAACCAGGACGACCGGTACAGGTTATTCGAGGCGCATTTCAGCACGTTTAACGATTTCGAGAACACCTACGCGGCGATCTACAACGGCATCCTGCAGCGTGACTGGGCGATGGCGCAGTCGCGCAACTACGAATCCTGCGCGCAGGCGGCGATGGACGGGAACAACATTCCGATTTCGG
>WJJA01000073.1 GCA_014729955.1 bacterium | reverse complement strand
TCGCCACACTGTGTGCCACCAGGTTCTTCGGCATCGGCGGAACGGCGGGCATGGAGAGCTGCTCGACGACGAGATACTCTCTCTCGGCGTCCAGGCGAAACGCCTCGTCGTTGCGAAGCTTCTCCGCAACACGATGCGCTTGAGCCGGGCTCAGCTCACCACGTTTGTATGCCGGCACCAGGGCCAGCAGTTCTTCATCCGCCACAATGGACTCCCGTCATGCCTCTTCCGGCCAGTTACCCGCCTCCAGCACCTCACGCAACTTCGCGCGAGCACGGTGCAGGTACACCTTTACGGTATTCGCCGGACGTCCGGTGATCTCCGCGATCTCCTCTATGCCAAGACCCTGCCAGTAATGAAAGGTAACCATCGCTCTCCATTCTGGGTCAAGCGCCTCCAGGGCTTTTTCAACCGCATCCCGCGCTTCGATGCGGGACACGATCCGGCTGCCTCCGGTAAACTCGTCTTCCGGATCCGCCGTTCCGGCTTCCCGCCGTGCCTCCAGGCTATCCTGCTCACCACGACGATCCACCTTTTCGATATGGTCCAGGCAGACCCGATACGCAACGCTGTACAGCCAGGTGGAAAGCTTGCTGTCCCCCTGAAAACTCGGCAATCCCTTCCAGAATCGTATCACCGTTTCCTGGAAAAGATCCTCCGGCGCAATTCCGCGCGGGGCTGTCCGGTGCACGACACCCCAGATCACCGGCGCGTGCAGCTCCACCAGGCGCTGAAATGCCCTGGCGTCACCCGCCTGTGCCTTGCGTATCCACACCGAGTCGTTCAGAACAGCCTCCTCCCTCCATCTGTCCGTAAGACGTCACGACCACCGCCCATGTTACAAGTGTCACCCGAAAGGGTCTCTTACGGAGAGACATGGTTCCCTCCTATATATAGCGAGGGAAGCGGATAAAGAAAAGAGCCGTGTGATACTCACTGGAATATCGTCAAAACGGAAGGGAGACGTTTACAGAGATTGCCTGTGAAACGGGCCGAGTCACAGCCACGCATACCACCAACACGGAACCATACCCCAAAGAGAAAACCCGGCTGCATCCGCAACCGGGGAAAAAGAATCGAATCCCTGAAATCTTAATGCCTGTTGCGTGGATGGTTGACGGCTCTCAGCTTGTCCATACCCGCACGGGCGCTGTCGCCCCAAACTGGATGGTCCTGCAGCACGCTCAGCATGGCCATCGCCGTTCCGTAGAAACCGAAGTTGGCAAACTCCATCGAACGCTGCACCGGATCGCTTCCCTGCAACGGATGGCTGCTTGCACCGACGGGTTGATTGGCCGCTGACACCGTGCGTCTCCTTCGATACCTGTTACGTCTGTACCTGTCCATGCCCGCCTCCTTCCCGTGAGAATCCACCGTGTCGAAACCGTGGAGGCGTTTGCAAAACGTCTCATACAATCAAACTGCAAACCATATGCCTATGATAAAGCATATTTAGAGTTTTTATATATCTCTTTGATTATCAGAACTTTACCCCATCGATGCGTTCGAAAAGAGATGATACAGACGTGAACAACCTGCCCAGCCGGTGTGCTCATTTCGCACACATCGTCGCTTTTTTGCAGGGTTTCATGAAAGGCCGGAAGCTTTACGGTATCTGACCGCCCGGGAACCGGAACCCGACCTGCTACTGGACCTGGTCTTCTTTTTTGTTGGCTTCAGGCTCCGGCTTTCCGAGCAACCTTTTCACACAATCCCTGCAGACCACCACCATCACGGTGAGAAACACGATCAGGGTCGAAACGATCAGGACAATCAGGTTGCATATTTCGCAATTCGGTTTCATGGACCACCTCACTTGGGTATCAAACACGGTCTTAATGAAAAACGACCTTTGCTTCCTGACCCCTTTCGGCCGGACATCCTGTATGGGTAAGGTATAGCTTGCTGATTCGACAAATAAAGGGCATATGACCATATTGTCCCCCGTGTGCAACACATTTTCCGCCGTTTCTCCCTTCGGATCGCTCGGGAGCATCCGACAGTCTTGTGCCGCAGGCCTGCCGGTATCGCGGGGTGTCTACCGGAAGCGTTGCAGCATTGTCGGGATTGCACTACCTTAGCCCGGATATTTCACGAGTTCAAACTGCGTCAGATGTGAGGCGCGAAGAATGAAGCTGTATTGCCATACCGGGAATCCTTCGCAACAAAGCAGATGACGCAGTTGGGACCGCCCGAAGGGGGAATGAATAGATGAGTTTGCCTTGAAAACATTCTGTGCCGAAGCAAAACCATATTGAGCGACACTATCTTTTTGTTAATATAGTATTTAGAAAAGAATATTTACTTCGTTCATGAAATTTTCGGGTTAGGGCATTTACTTGCGGGGATTGCGACCATGCATCGTCTGTTCATCATCCTTCTGCCCCTCTTCTTGCTGCCGGCTTTCCTTGCGGCGGCCGAGACGGATCGTCCCAGGGTGGGACTGATCTTGTCGGGCGGCGCGGCAAAAGGCCTGGCGCATATCGGTGTGCTGCAGGTGATCGAGGAGGCGGGGCTCGAGGTGGACATTGTCACCGGCACCAGCATGGGGGCGATTGTCGGCGGGCTGTATTCGATCGGGTACACCCCCGATGAAATCGCCGACATTGTGCGCGATACTGACTGGAATGTGCTGTTTTCAGACCGTTCCCGTCGACGTGAAACGTCCATGCTGTTGAAACCATATGAAAGCCGGTTCCTGGTTTCTCTGCCGGTACGGGATTTCAAGGTCGATCTGCCGTCGGGCATGATCACCGGGCAGCGTGCAATGGCTATGCTGACCCAGCTGACCTGGCCGGTACATCATATCCACGATTTTTCCGAGTTCCCCCGTTCGTTTGCCTGTGTCGCTACCGATGTCGAAACCGGCGAAGCGGTTCGATTGACCGATGGATTTCTCCCCGAAGCGATCCGTGCCAGCTTTTCCATCCCCAGCATCTTTCAGCCGGTCACCATTGAAGGACGCACGCTCATCGACGGGTACGTCGCACGGAACCTGCCGGCGGAGGATGCCGAGGAGCTTGGG
>WJJA01000548.1 GCA_014729955.1 bacterium | reverse complement strand
GAGCACAAAGTAGGTCGCCCAGTTGACGTTATTGATCCAGGGATCGTCATCGGGCACCTTCTTGGTCACCCAGGAGATCAACACACTGAATTCCCGGAGATGGGTAGGTTCGGTGATCGTCTCCAGTACGCCCGTTACGATATACTTCCTGTCCGGGTAATTGTCCAGGATCAACTCCTGCCCGACCGGATCCTCACGACCGAAGTACCGTTGCGCAGCCTCTTCCGTGAGTACCACGGTATCGGTACGATTGAGCGCGGTTTTCGGATCGCCCTGCTTCAGGGGAAACGGGAACACGTCGAAGAAGGTGGAATCGACGTAGAGCAGCTTGCGCTCGACGAAGGTTTTGTCGCCCGCCTGCACATGCCGTTCGCCGCCCCAGGTGTCGATTCGCAGAACGGTCTCAATCTCGTCGATCCCGTTTGCCAGATCCATCGCCATCGATGAAGAGGCGACGGGCGCGGTGAGATCCTGCTGTGTTCCGACACGGAATCGTGTGATCAGACGGACGACCTGATCCGCGTTGGGGAAGTGACGATCGTAGCTCAATTCATGGGCCACAAACAGAGAAATCAGCAGCACCACAGTAAAGCCCAGCACCAGGCCGATGAGGTTGATTGCTGAAATGCCCGGGCTGCGGCGTACCGAACGAAAGAAGAGGGTAAGGGCGTGACGGATCATGGCAACAGACCTTGCTGATGCGACGGAATCCCGCGCGAACTCCGCGCTGTTGCCGGCTCTCAACTGATATAGAAACGAATCCTTTTTCTCCGGCCTTTGCGGACGACCGGGCACCCGGCTCAACCGGAGAAACGTGATCGCCCCTGAACGATCATCGGTCGCTTCCCGTATGGAACCGGCGCTCATTATGTCTGTTGTGGGTTAGACACTGCAAGCCGGGATCGGGTTACATGCGGATGGAGTGCGTGATGATCGCCTGCAAGAAGGGACACACGCGGGTTGCATTGAAACCATGAGCCGGGTTCGGAATGCTGCAATTCGCTCGAACAAAAACCTCTGCGGTACCTGCCGCAGAGGCTTGTACGGCGAAAGGGTAGAAACCCGGATTCGATCAGATCCATTATCGCCCGGGCACACCAAGGAAGTTATAGGTCACGCCGAACATCGCACCGGTGTTGCGAATGTCGGTATCGCCGCCTTCATCGGTAGACTTCAGGCCGAAGAAGTACCGCATTTCCGCACCCCAGCGCTGTGTGATCTGGACACCACCTCCGACATTGAGCCCGAAGTCCAGCGCCGTCGTCTGCTCGGTGAAGTCGTTGCCGTCCCAGTCCGCGCGGAGTAGAATACCAAACTCCGGACCGACCTGGAGAAACGGCCTCAGCTCGTTCATCTGCCAGGCGTATTTGGCCATCACCGGCACGCTGATATACTGGTAGTCCACATGGATCGCTTCCTGTTCATCCAGGTCGGTGTGGTACCCGCGTTTAACATACTGCAATTCCGGGGTGATGTTGACATGTTCCGTGAGGAAGAAATCGGCAAACCCGCCGATTGCATAGCCAAGCGCGGGATCGGCGCCGCCGGCATCCTCACCGCTCACCGACGCGAAACCGAAATGCGCTTTCACCCCCAGTCCGGTAACCGAACCCTGCTGTGCATAGGCGAAGCTTCCCAGTGCAAGTGCTGTAATGGTCAGCAGCAGCTTTCTCATCTCAAACCTCCTCGTCTCATCGGGTTGTGAGGCATCAAAGTTAACACATATACACAACAAGCAAACAGTCAGAGGGTGAAATCAAGGCCGCAAACGCAGGCAGGTCTGTATCGGAGGGAGAAACCATCATGGGAGGTGGAGTTGCAGGGAGTACCCGGTGCCGTTGACGATCCGTTTTGTGGTAGGGTCACACACCGCTGACGAGGGCCAAGACCCGACAGAACGTTCCGGCAGGTCTTGCACAGGAATGCATCGTGCGTGTGACCTGACGGATCAACGAGTCAACTGGATTGATTTCAGCACTGGTCACGGCACTCGACTGCGTGGTGTGAACCCGCATCCCGGCACGATCAGACCGTGCACAGCCTACCAGAGAAAGAACAGGCCGACCCCGATCAGGGCGGCGATCCCCCAGACGGCTTTGTGCCACGCAAGCAATCGCCGACCGTTGTAGGGAGTGAACGGGAAGAACGGCAGAGCGACGTCGATCAGGTAGACAAAGCTGCCGAAGATGAAGGTGTATTTCGCCACACTACCCGGCATGCCGGTCAAGACATCCCGCAACCACCAGGACACCCCCATTACCACCAGGACAGCGGTAATGCCGCCCAGCGCGATCGGTCCGAGGGTGCTCCACAGCGTTTCCCTGCGCACGGATGCCATGTCTTTCGGGTACACATTGCCCGGCAGGGGAATGATGGTGCCGAACGCTGTCGCCATAACGCCGGCGAGAACGTAGCCGGACTCCCACGCGCGAAACCGGACCGGAATCTTCTTCACGGCCGCGACCAGTCGCATGCCTGCCTCGCGTGCCCCGAACAGGAGCAGGTAGCACAGCAACGTGACCAGGATAACCGACGGTTTCGGGACATCTCCCATCATACGCCACAGCCCGCCGGTCGCGAGCACGAGCATGGCGAACAGGTTGCCGATCCAGGCGAGCAGCTCGCTGCCGTTTTCACGGTGCCGTTCCGGGAGAGGTTCACCGTCCGCACGACCCACCCAGAGAAAATGGCCGATGTCCGGCAGGTGAAAGATCTTGATCCAGAGTTTGAAGGTGCCGAAGAGGCCGTAGCGGCGGATCTGCCGTGTGAAGCCCAGCCAGGAGAAGTTCTCGGTGGACAGCAGGCGCCAGGAGGGAATGTTCAGCCCTTCCACACACCCGACGATATCGTCCGCGCCCCTCTCCAGCAGCCTTGCGCGTGCTTTGTCATAAAGGGCACGTCCGACACCGGACCCGCGTACCGATTTCGCCGTTGCCGCCCAGGCCATCAGGCCGATCGTTCGGTTCTTCGACAGCTTGAACACTTTGAAGGTCACAACGCCGACAATTTCGTCGTCGTGCACCGCCACCAGGGTTTCCCGGCTGAGATAGAACAGCAATGCCTCGAAGAACGACAGGTTCTTCCAGACCATGCGGTTGATCGCCTTTTTCTCCTCCGGTTCCATCGTGCGTACGGAGAATGAAGTGTCCATGAAGCGCTCCGGGCATCCTGTCAAGAGGGGATTCGGTCGCACGGAATATATCATCCGCGAACCGAGAGCGCCCGTGGTATACGGAGAAACGAGAAAAAGCGCGAGACTCGAAAGTCCCGCGCGGTTGGAAAGTTCTTGTTCATGTTCTTGTGTAATCACAGCAAATGTGGTTTCGGCAGCAACCTCGCTGAATACCCGTCAGATCCTATAGCGGTTCGTCATGTCGTACTCCCGTTATATCCAGCGTGTGACCTGACAGCTGAACGAGTCTGCTGTGAATGCTGCAGCACTCGGATCTGTCGAACACCCGGCAACCCTTAATCTCCCCCGACCGGTGGTGAGACCTGCATGGTGAAGGGTACGCGTATGGCAGACTGTGCCTCACCCTGAACTCGTACCGCCCAGTACATCGTCACATCCACGGGTGGATCGCCCGGCTCAAGATCGTCGATATTCATGGTCAGGTTGAAAGTGATCTGAGTGGTGCTGTTCGGCGTCAGGTTTTCTTCCAGGGGAACCATTACTCCACTTACCAAATTCCCATAGCTGAAACGCAGGTCCTCCCGGTTTTCCACCAGTTCTTCCGCGGAGAATTGCAGCGACCAGCGTGCCGTGATCGAACGGGGGGAACCGTTCACGATCGCCATGCTGGTGTTCGCAGCGGGCCAAATCGGAATGAAATAGGAATTGGTAAGGGGTGGATCGCCACCCAGACCGCCCGGACCTCCGGGAAGGCCGGGACCGCCCCCGGGACCACCCCCGGGACCACCGCCGGGACCACCGCCGGAAGCTGGTTCGAGGGAAAACCTGTAGCTTTCGTTCATCGAACGCTCGGCATAGCCGTGGTCTCCGGTGAAACCGTTTACTTTCCAAAAGTAGAACCCGGTGGTCGGAAATACAGCCTCAGCGTTTGTCGGGAATATACGACTGATCTGAGCACCTTCCTGCGGGTTGCCCAATTCCTGCACGCTGTAACGACGTTGAAAAGTAGTGCCATCTATATTCTCAATAGTCAACTCGTAAACGGTCCAGTCTTCATCGGAATGAGTCCAGACGAATTCGATGTTGTCGCCGACTACAAATGTTTCTTCCTGCGGGCTCTGCATCTGAGGCATGGTCAAATCACGAACATGCCAAGTGAACGTTTCAGAGTCGGATACAGGACTGCCCTGCGCAGGTTCTCCGGTGATCGTGACTGTCCAGGTTGTTGGAGGATCAGACGGTTCGTAGTTCTGGATCCCGAGGTGTTCGAATATACGATCGCGAGGGAAGATTAGTGTTCTTCTACCTTCTTCCGCTATCCGCGCCCCAAATGTTCGGTTGTTGGTCGCGTCTTCAGAAGAAAATTCAATAATAAAATTGGAATAGGTGTTGGGTGGGGCCGACCAGGAGAAAGGCAAGTTCCTCTCCCATGTTTCCCCCTGCGGTTCGGTAATAGTTAATTCGTTGGGCCGGCGCCCGCGGACCATGATACGTCTCTCACCCGATTCCTTGCTCCACGTGCCCCGCAGACCGACGACTTTCCAGTTGATCGGAGCGTTGCCGTTCCAATTCCCGAACGTCTCTTCCAGTTCCGACTGATCCATGCTATACGAACGAGCGGTTTCATCGTCGATGCTGACTTGCACAACCATGCCCTGGAAACGCGGAGACGTGAACTCCAGGTTGTAGGCTTCAAACGGATGGGGCAGATTGGGATCTGAAGCCGTCCATTCAAAGGTGACCGGCCAGTCACTGGTAGCGATCTGTTGGTTATCGTCAGGCGAGGAGAGCGTCGGAGGATCGGGTTCGGGGTCGTACGTCAGAGCGGCACGCTCGGAGACGATCGGCACAAAACCGTGTGTATTGTCAGGCTCGTTGTAGGTCACGTCCCATTCATATTCGCCCGGAGCGAGTGTCTCACGTGCAACTGTCCAATTGTAGGTGTTTGGTGCAGTCGCTTCGAGTGTTTGAAGTTCTGCACCTGCCTCGTAAATCGTCACCGTATAGCGAGAGGCAACCGACGCAGTATTCGGCATGTTCTCCGGGTTCCACTCGAAGGTGATCGCATCGGTGGTGACGATGTTTTCCTCCGTACCCTGCAGGGTCAGATCGACGATCGCAGCGGGTGCGACGGTGAATGTCCAGGATTGCGATTGATAGCGAGGGTTGCCTTGCGGACCGTAATACACACGCCACTGGTAGGTTTCGTCCTGTGTGAACGGTCCGAAGGACGGATTCGCCGGGTTGGCAAGATTATAGCTGTTGGGTACGGATGGATGTGCTTCGACGGGGATGAAGCCGTATTGCTCGATCTCTACCCATAAGGAATCGAGACTGGAAGAAGGCAGACCTTCGGTTTCCCAGACCAGTGTATTG
>WJJA01000547.1 GCA_014729955.1 bacterium | reverse complement strand
CTCCAACTGCACGGCAGTGGATGCCCAGGAAGGTGCGCCGTCCTGGTCGACGGCTCCCACGTAGGTCGCATCGAGGTTGTCAGGCGCCGACTGCGTCCAGGCGATAAAGGCGCCGCCGGTGCTGTTCGGCACAATTGTCAGGCCGCTTTCGATGGACAGACCGGCCTCATACCCCTCCGGATGCGGGAACTCGATTCCGTTTGCATCCCAGATCGCTTCGCCGTCACTGTCGGTCTTCTGCAGGTAGAGGCGCCGTTGAAGGGGGCGCTTGTCGACCCAGATGCTGAAGAGTGCGTCTCCACTCAAGGAAGAGTTGTAGTTTTCGACATGCCCCGACAGGACACCATGAAGCGGTGTTCCACCGAAAGGATGTTCGATCACGCCGTCCGGCGAGACCGCCTGCAGCAGGATCAACCGCTCATCCTCCAGACCATGCGGCCAGACAACAAGAGTGTGGTCGTCCGACGTTGTCGACAACACCGGCTCATCGTAGAGCGGGTTCTCCGGCCCCAGTTCCATGCCGTTGTCCTCGCCCCAGGTGATTGTGCCGGAGGCGTCCACCTGTGCCGCACGGATGACATTGACAAATGGGCCGGTTTCATTCCGATAGTACTCCATCCAGACCGCCGTCACAGAACCGTCGGCATGGCCTGCCAGATCGCACGGCATATGGGTGTTATCGGTCTCCGTCAGGAGGATGCCTTCCCCGTCACCCCATTGCGGGTCGGGTTCATCACCCGAGTATAGAATGGACTGAAGATAGATCTGCGGATCCATGAACATGAAATCGTGCGTCGCCCCGCTGATGACCACACGGTCGTCTCCGACCAACGCCGCGGTATCCATGTAAATATCTTGTTCCGGGAGAGTAAGCGACATGCCTCCCTCCGCCCACATGATGTTTCCGTCGGCATCGATTTTCTGCCCTTTTGCAACGACCGGCTCACCCTGGGATTGATTGTACGATGTCAGGATGAGAAACTCTCCGGCGTCGGTCTCAAGCAGCGTGGTGCCTGTCAACACATAGGCATCTTCGAAAAAGGGGAGTCCGCCTTCGGATGCCGTGGTCCAGAGCAGGTCGCCGGATGCGTTGATACGCTGCCCGTACACCCCGCGCTGCAGCACATCACGATAATCCCGCCAGATCAGCACACATCCGCCCGCGCCGT
This sequence comes from bacterium, assembly GCA_014729955.1. Classification (GTDB taxonomy): domain Bacteria; phylum Electryoneota; class Electryoneia; order Electryoneales; family Electryoneaceae; genus WJJA01. The sequence continues at coordinate 2,634 of WJJA01000547.1, read as the reverse complement.
CCGGCTGCACCATCGGACCCTTTTGATCCATCATCTGGTTGCCCGTAATGTCGGTGACCTGCAGGCCGCCGGCGTCCCAGACCGGTTCACCCTCGCTGTTCAGACGCTGGCCGAAAATATCCGAGTGAAGCGTACGCGAATCCTGCCAGAACACAAACACACCACCGCTGCCGTCCGGAGACGTTTGCAGGTGGTTCTTGTCAGCTACACCCACCATCACCGGCTGACCCTGTTCGCCTGTTTCCCACAAGATTTCGCCGTCATTGCTGATCTTCTGCGCGTAGAAGTCGGGTGAGATCTCACCTTCATAAAGTTCTACCGCGCTTTCGTAGACCAGTATCCAGGTATCGCCGGTGGAAGGTTGGATCTGGATGGCCCCCACAGCGAGCGGGACGGATGCGACTGTCAACGGATCGTCCCAGGCCGGTTCGCCGTCGGCGTTGAACAACAAGGCCTTTACTTCATCGGTGCCGCCCTGGATTTCTCCCCATGCGATCAGGGTTTGCCCGGCATCATTGCCGGCATGCGCACGAGACCAGTCGATGTCGCTGACCTCGCGGATGGAGACCCCGGATGCCGGCTCCCATTGGTTGAACTCGGCCATCGCCGGCCATGAGAAAACCATCACAAGAAGGACGGCTGATACAAACGAAGCTGTGCGTGGTAGCATGTTCCCCTCCTCTTTCGAATGATAGACGGATTCGGTTCTTACACGGTACCTGGATCGTCGTCACGGCGCCCCGACTCGCCGCATATCTGCAATAACAATCATGTCGAGCAAATGCGATCCAATCTGACAAGGTGCATATACCACCATTCCCAGCAAATGAAAGGCCGGCGCGCTGGATCTGACAGGATATATACAAATGGTAAGGCCGGTAGAACCATGCACCAATACGGGCTGCAGGTTTATTTCAACAATCTGAGGGTGGATACCTCGCCACGTCGCGTTCATCCGTCGCCGCATGCAAACGCCGCTTTTAGCAATCATCCTCCATGCAAGACATGCACAGAGCATGAGTTGAACGATGACTGTCCAGCCACCGTGTTTCTCATCCTTCGATCGGGACGATGGAACAGTCTGTGCGGCGGCGTGCTTCCGGTGCAAGAACGTGGATGAGATGCTCTGTATCGTATTGATTACTCTTCAGCGGAGCAGGGACGGTATCTTTCTCCAAGAGAGGTGGTCACAGTCTTAAAGTGTGTGTTCTAAATATGTTCCGCTTGAACCTATGCGGTATGATGTCGTATGTTATTTATCGCCACACTGATAGCGACGGTCCATTGTCACCGCGAGGCAGTTCCTAACATCGAGGCAGGATTCTATGTCCCTTTCACCCACGCAATACAGGCCTGTAAACAGTCGTGCCGTTCCCGATGCGATGATGAGCCGAGAAGTGACCGCCCTGCTGCGCGCCTCACGTGCGGTCCTGCAGTATGCCGGATTCGAGGAATCGGCACACGTAATCTTTCTTGAAGCGAAAAAGATTACCGGAGCACGGTCTGGCTATGTTGCCCTGCTGAGCGAAGACGGCAGCGAAAACGAAATCCTCTTTCTGGATGCCGGCGGACTGCCCTGTACCGTGGACGAAAACCTGCCGATGCCGATCCGCGGCTTGCGGGAACTGGCGTACCGGAACGGCGAAACGGTTTACAACAACGACTTCATGCACAGCGAATGGGTCGATTATATGCCGGATGGGCATGTCGAATTGCGCAACGTGATGTTCGCACCCTTGATCATCGACAACAAAACCGTGGGGATTATGGGGCTTGCTAACAAGGACGGGGACTTCACGGACGATGATGCACGCATGGCCGCCGCCTTCGGCGAATTCGCCTCGGTGGCTCTTCACAACAGCCGTATGGTGGACAATTTGCGTGATACAGTGCGGGATCTAAAAGCCACACTGGACGAAGTGCATACTTTGCGCGGCATCATTCCCATCTGTTCACGATGCAAGAAAATCCGCAACGACGAGGGCTACTACCAGGAGCTGGAAACCTACCTGCTCCAGCATTCCGATGTGATGTTCACGCACGGTCTGTGCGAAGAGTGCGTGAAGTATTACGACGATGACGACACCGACCTGGGATAAGAGTACCGCTGCAGCCCGGCGTCGCTGACGGCGGGGAGGGCTGTTCGTCCTTGGTTGGACGTTCTGTCAGGTCTTGCAAGCGGTTGTTTCGCGTGTGTTACCTGACAGAATTATTTCAGCCCGCCAGGGGCGCGATGTAGCCCGGCGTCAACGACACAGGGCGCATTCGTTCCGTCAGTTCTTGCGGCGCGAAACAGTGTGTGACCTGACGGAACACGAACTGCATACCTCACTTCAGGTACACAATCTTCCGGATCTGTTTCCGTGCGCCGGCGCTTGATTGCAGCTGGATGAAGTAAATCCCCCCTGATAAGGCGCTGTCGGGAGTCCATGTCACGGTATGGGTACCCGCGGGGAAGCTGTTGTCTGTATGGTAAACCTCCCGGCCCATGATGTTGACAATGTGCCACTGCAGTTCGCCGGGACGGTCAAGAGTGAAACGGATGGTTACGCTGCGGTTAAACGGGTTCGGATACGCACGAAGCTGGAAATCTGCGGGGACAGGATGATCGTCAGAGTCAGCCACAGCATTGGG
>WJJA01000546.1 GCA_014729955.1 bacterium | reverse complement strand
TCCGTTCTTCGATGATTTCCACCGGAGCGGGCAGGGCGCCGGCGCGCAGCACAATCGCAAGATCCTGCGCCGATTCCACGCTTTCTGCTCCTTCGATGATCGCCTGGCCGCCGGGGATACGATCCTTGATGCGTGGCGCCATGTGTATACGGTCGTCGAGGATGATTGCCAGGAAACGTCCGATATTGTTCTCGGTGACTCGTGCAAAGCGGCGTGTCCCCTCACGATTCATCGTCAGGTTCACAATCGCCGCGCCCGCCTGCGACGGGTCGTTGCCGCCGATCGAAACGCCTGCGTCGGACAACTGCGCACCGGTCATTTCGGCACGCTCCTGCACGAGGTAGAGCATCCAGATCTCTTCGCCCTCACGACCCGGCTCGGCCGCGTTGCTCCAGAGGAATTCATAATCCGGCGGGATGACGTCCTGCACTTCCGGACGCGCCAGGTAGCGCATCACGGTCGTACGGTCCGACGCCTTGACCCCGATTTGACGGTCGATCAAGCGTGCCAGGCTGGAGAACGGACGATCTTCATCGAAGGCGGAAGCGACGTCGGTAGTGTCCTCTTCGCCTTCTTCCGCCCCTTCGGTCAGGCGACGCTCCAGCTCGCTGACCGATGTATCCGGTTCGGCTTCTCCGGTGTCGGTGACATCCTGTGTCGCCGGTTCGGTATCAACACCCGGCTCAAGCGATTCACCCTCGTCTTTGATCACTTCGGCCAGGGTCTCGTCGATGTCTCCGATCACCTTGGCGGTCACCTCGGGGTCGGCGACAAACTTGAACTCGAGAAGCGCGGTACGACCGATCAGACTGCGTGCACGTTCCGGATCCTGGATGCCGGGCAGCTCCACGACGATCCTTCGCTGTCCCTGCTGGGTGATCGAGGGTTCCGAAACACCGAACTCGTCGATACGATTCCGCAGCTTGGTCAGGGTCAGCTCGACCGCCTCATCCGCATTGGAGCGCAGTTCGTTCAGGATCGCCTGGTTGGTGCTGTTGGCACGGCCGAAATAGCGCGCCATCGGAATCTCGTGCTCGTTGAAGGTGTTCTGAACGACCGCCTCGAAGTTCGCGTCCGGATCGTTGTTGATCCTGGTGCGAATCTCATCCAGCAGCTTTTCGAAATCGGCGTCCTTGTTCTTGGCGAGGTTTTCCATCAACTCGACAAGGTTGACTTCAAGCACGAGATACATCCCGCCCTGCAGGTCCAGCCCGAGCCGTATGGCGCCGTCTTGAGCGTCATCATACCGGTCATAGAACTCGCCGCGCAGGTACTCGACATCGGAGACCAGTTCTTCGATCTCCTCATTGCCCAGGCCCTCGGTGTCCCGGATGCGTTGTGCCAGGTCGACACTGAAACGAAAGATATCTTCGCGCAGCACCGGCATCGGGATGTTGGTTTTCTCGTGGATCACCGCAAGTCGCCGGTCCAGCGCCTGGTCCAGCTGCGTCGCACGGAACGTGGGCACAAGGTACCACACGGCCGCCACGATCAGCACCAGGATCAACAACGTGCGGAACAGGTGAGAACGTTTCATCTGGTCCTACTCATGATCGGCGTACCCCAAATGCATGGCGTACGGAGGTTTGGAGACGCACACCCGCCGTGCGTTTCTCGGTTCACGAACGAATCCCGAAATATAAAGGGGTCCCTCGGAGGAGTCAACCAATCCAAGCGCAAGGGACCGCGAGAGATAGCCGGAATTGAATGACGGTGCGTTACTTAATATAACCGTCATATTCCCGAAAGAGCATTCGAGAAAGTCGTGTCTACCCCCCTTCATCGACATAGTGTAATGATCGGGTGGATCGATCAGCTTTGACTTCGGTGCAAGATACGGCACGCTCGAGCATGAAACCGTGTGAAATGTATTCTCCCGTTGCGTTTCAATTGGATTGGATTATCTATTTGCATGTGCGTTCGGCGCTTGTCCCGCTGTATCTTTCCTGCGACTTGAAAACGGCGAAAGGGACTGAAGTCATGGCGACACTGCGTGTGGACAATATCGTTTTGAACGGTGAAGCGACACGGATCTTCTGCCGGGACGGGCACATCTCCGAAATCGGCGGTGATGCGACGGAGGCAGATGAGGTGCTGGATGGTCGTGGAATGACCGTACTGCCGCCGTTGTTGAACGCGCACACGCATGCGTCCATGACCCTGTTTCGCGGCAACGGAGACGATCTGCCGCTGATGGAATGGCTGCAGACCCGTGTCTGGCCGTACGAAGAGAAGATTACCGCTGACGAGATCTATTGGGGCGCGCGCCTCGCCGGCCTGGAGATGATCCGTTCCGGGTGCACCTTCTTCAATGATATGTACTGGGATTTCGGAGCGGTCGCACGAGCGGTGGAAGAGACAGGGATTCGAGCTTGCCTGTCCGCCGTCTTCATTGACTTCGGAGACCCGGACAAATCCAAACAGCAACGTGCCGGTATAGAACAGACCTACAAGACACTTGACCAGTACTCAAATCGCATCCAGTTCGCCGTCAGTCCGCATGCGATCTATACGGTTTCCGAGGACTCCCTGCGCTGGGCGGCAGCGTTTTCACTGGAGCACAATGTCCTGTTCCACACGCACCTGGCCGAAACGCACGAGGAGGTTGTCAACTGTCAGCAGGAGCACGGCTGCAGCCCGGTGGAATACATCGAGCGCATCGGAGCTTTGAACGAACGCACCCTTGCGGCGCATACCGTGTGGCTGACCGAATCGGACATCAGACTGCTGGGCGAACACAAGGTGGTCTGCGCACACAATCCGGTTTCCAACATGAAGCTGGCCGTCGGCGAGACCTATCCCTACCGGAAGCTGCGGGATGCCGGTGCGATCACGGCGCTTGCCACCGACGGTGCCGGTTCCAACAACAACCTCGACATGTTCGAGGACATGAAAATCGCCGCCCTGCTGCAGAAATACCGTGACAGCGATCCCACATCGCTTCCGGCCGTTGAAGCGTGGCGTATGGCGACCCACAACCCGGCGGCATACTTCGGGCTGACCGGTTCGGAAATTCATGTCGGGCGGGAAGCGGACTTCATCCTGGTCGACCTCGCACGACCGGAGATGAACCCGCCGCACGATCTCTACAGCCACCTCGTGTATGCCGCAAACGGTACCATCGTGGACAGTGTCGTCTGCGACGGCCGAGTGCTGATGAAACACCGGGAGATCGAGGGAGAGGACGAGGTGATTGCAAAGGCGAACGAAGCGGCGATCACCCTGTTTGAACGAATCGACAAAGCGAAGTAGGGCTACTGCGGTGACGGAGGAGTAGCGACAGCTGAGTTCAGGTCGTCCGGGCAGGATGTGGATGCTGACTGTTTGGCCGTGTCATGGCGAACACACGCCCTTCGTTGCCGAACACCGGATGGGGCTGCAGACCGAGATCCACCATCCCGATACGTTCGGCTACTCCGGCACTGTTCGGGTTTTCCGGGCTCATATACGCTCGAATTTCACGGATCGAAGAGGTTTGAAACGCCCATTCCAGCAAGGCTTTCGTCGCTTCCGATGCATATCCCCTCCCCCAGAATTCGCGCAGCAGACTGTAATAGCATTCCCAGGTCCCGTTGTCCGAACCCAGCGGCGAAAGACCGCAGGAGCCGACAAAGCGGCCGTTCCGTTCGGTGATCGCGAGAGAAAATATCGGTGCCTCGCCTTCGTACGATCCCATCACCGTATCAAACAGCGCCTGCGCGCCGGGCCGTGTCCGCATTTCATCGGGAAACACCAGGTACCGTGTCGCGATCGGATCCATCATAAACGCAAGAAAAGGGGCGTTGTCCTCTTCCATGAAAGGCCGAAGAACCAGTCGTTCCGTGTCAAGTCGACGGGGTAGTTGCATGTGTCATCAGCGGTTTGGGTGGTGCTGTCGTTTGTGAAAAAGATAGAAGCGGCTTCATCGGTGTCAAGATCAGACCGAAAACCCGTGCATTTCATGCTCCGGGAAACCGGCCGGCTCTTTTCAGATGGCGACAGAAGGGTTGTTCTTTCGATGTAAAGCCGCCTGTCCCGGCATGGGTAAGCGATCCACGAATCCCCGGACAGGGGCACGCAACGAAGGAAAAGCTAATGAAATCGCCGGGCATTTAAAACCCGGCGATTTTTCGTTCAGCCTTATTTCAGCAGTACCGCTTTCTGCGTGGAAACCGGCACCCCGTTCTTCCGTACGGACAGCAGGTACACGCCGCTTGCGAGATCGTCGGTCGGCAGTTTGAAGCTGTGAGCGCCGGCGCGCTGCCCGGCACGTTCGATCACCGCCGCCTCTTGCCCGAGAAGATTCGTCAGGCTGATGCGCAGGTCAGCGGTGCGGTCGAGGTCGATCTGCACATGCATGGCGTTGTTCGCCGGGTTCGGGTAGACGGGATGGACTTGGAACACAAGCGGTCGCGTCGGTGAAACCGTGTTGGAACCGTCCAACGCGACACCCCGCAACTCGACCGTTTGTTCGGGCGCGAGCGTATCGTTGCTCACCAAGCTGAACTCAGAAACAAACTCGCCGGCTTCCGTGGGGTGAAAGGTGACGGTAATCGAATGCTCATCGGATTCATGCAGGACCAACGGCCCGGTTTCGGAAACGGTAAACGGATCGTCCGGACCCGGTTCCTGAATGGACACGATCAAGTCCTGCACTCCGTAATTGAGTATGGTCGCGTCGAGTTCGCATGTGTCGTTCACAAGCACGGTGTCGAAAGCGAGGACTTGGGTACGGAGATGAAGGTTCGGACCCCAGTTGTGTTTCGTTGCGAATCCGGTTATGTCGATACTGCCGGCCAGGGTATCCCCCAGGCCGGTGGAATTCTGGAACTGGTGGTACGGACCGCTCGGATGGCCCCAGTAATTGTTACGGATGGTGGTCAGGCTGCCCGTGCCTCCAACTGTGAGGCTCCTGTTGCCGGAGAAATCATTTTCTTCGAGAAAAAGGGTCATCGGCCAAGCTGTTTTCACAGCGCATACATAGTCGAACGGGCTGGCATGATAGTGTCCGTTACCTATGAACAGATTTCGATAGCCGATTGCTTCAAACTCCATATCACCGAAAGGATCGCAATACACAATACCTGTGTAGGCTCCTGCATTATCCTGAAAAACATTGTGATGAAACAGGGTGTTTCCACGCGCCAGCAGGGCGGCTCCGTGGGTGTCAGACGTGTTTCGTTCGAAACGGTTATAGGCGACCTCTCCGGTGTTCAAAGCGTAAATGAACAGACCCGAACAAGACCCCCAGGCCGCACCCTCGCGGACCGCCGTATTGTTGATGAATGCATTGTTTTTCACTATGGCGTTTTCCACAGCCCAGAGCTGCAGAGCACCGCTGTCGCCGGCACGATTGGCCTGAAACACATTGTCTTCGATGATGGTGTTGCCATATTGCACAAACATGGCAGATGCGGTTGTGCTGGTGGAATTACTGCGGAAGATGTTGTTGTGGACATGGTTGTCGGCATCATAGATACACAAAGGGCCGTACCCCAGGTCAGAGGTGTTACTTTCAAAAAGGTTATACCGTGCAATCACATGGTTCCCCGCGATGGAGATGCCGGACCTTGCATGGGTTGCCGTGTTATTTCTGACAATGTTGCCCTCAACGAGAGCGTTGCTGGATTGTGCACCGACCGCAGCCCCTCGATAGGCTGTATTGTTCTCGAAAATATTCCACTTGAGGTGAAGCATGGTCGAGCTTGCGTATATCCCCCCTCCCTGAGCGGGCTCATCGGTGTTTCCGCCGGTAATGGTAAATCCAATCACATGGACCGTATCCGGCGCAGTGCCAATGATCGTGACGGCCTGGCCGTTTAGTGGATCGGTGTCGTCTCCGATGAGGATAGTCTGTTCCGCGAAGGTTGAGTCGCCATAGATCGCTTCGCTCGCCAACGTAATGCCGTCGGCCGAAATCAGGAGCGTTTCATGATAGGTGCCGGGCGCTACAAGTATCGTATCATGCGGGGTGGCGGCATCGATGCCCTCCTGAATGGTATCATAATCGTCGGGAATCTCAATGATGTCTGCGAAAGAAATGGAAAGCGAAAAAAGCAGGAGAAAGGTGCAGGCAAGCGATCTCGAAGATTTCATCTTACACATCCCCTCATCTTTGAGGTTAAGATACAGTGTAAACCGGTCGTTGCGGACGATATAACCCCTTGTGTCTACCTGCATTGTACAAAACAGTTTTCTGAGTAGCAAGCCTGAAACGCGCGTTCTTCATATTCTAACAGTCCCACTTGCGCATGGGAGCAATCGTCCTTCATCCCCCTCTCTCCACTCGAGAACGACCTGCGGCGGGTATAAGCATTGCTGAATCGCAGCCGCTATATTTGAAAGGATTTACGGGTAGTCCGGGCAAGTCAGACGGTATGGACCCGTAGCCAATGGTCTTCAAGACAATGAACCCGGAAAAGGTGGCCATGCCGTCCGCAACATCCACATCCAAACGAGCCGAAGCCGCGACCGGAGCCGGCATGAGACGTACGCTTTACTTTACGGGACGCAGGGAAATCAAACTGCTCGAGGAGCCGATGCCGAAGCCGGGTAAGGGCGAAGTGCTGGTTCGCACCCTGGCTTCGGCGATCAGTCCCGGCACGGAGCGTCTGATCTACCGAGGCGATATTCCGCGAGATATTCCGGTGGATGAAACGATCGCATCGCTTCAGAACGACGGCGGGTTTGATTATCCGTTCAAGTATGGATATGCCTCGGCCGGTGTGGTGGAGGAGTTGGGGGCCGGGGTCGAAAAGCGATGGCTCGGCAAAGAGGTCTTCGCGCTTCACCCGCATACAAGTCATTTCACCGAGCGTGTTGAAAACCTCCACATGCTGCGTTTCACCGCGTCCGTGGAGGATGCGCTCTTTTTTCCGATCATGGAAACCGCGATTTCCCTGGTGCATGACGCCGCCCCCCTGCTGGGTGAAAAGGTCGCGGTCTTCGGACTGGGACCGGTCGGATTGCTGACGGCCTACCTGCTGGCGAAGCATCCACTGCAACATATCGTCGGGATCGACACCTCTACGTCACGGATACGCCGTGCCGAGGAAATCGTCGGACTGATTCCCTT
>WJJA01000545.1 GCA_014729955.1 bacterium | reverse complement strand
TACCGAGCACGCATTCTTGTGACGCCTGCTCTGACGAGCACTGGAGGATTTCTTGATGAAGCGTTTGTTCCCGGCCGTTGCCCTGCTTTTCTGCGTCGGCCTTGTTCTCCTGCCTGTGGCCGGATTTGCCGCATCTCAACAGGTCCAGGCCCAAGATCTGCCGTTGCAGGTTTCCCAAAAGGTGATCCTGCCTGACGGACTACGCTTTTCGCTCAGCGTGGACGAACCCCGCTGGACCGAGGTAGGCTCTTCTGCTCTGCAGATCGCCGAGTTCGAGATGGCCGGCGCCCTCGCTGAAGAGGGTATGCCGATGGTACCGCGTGTTGGTCGTATGTTCCGGCTTCCGGCGACCGGCGGTGTGCAGGTCGAGGTGATGGATGCGGAATACGACACTTATTCGGACGTCGACTACGCCGCGTTTTTTGGTGATGAGTACTCGAACGAGCTGGATCGTCTCGGAGCACCCACCCGCCCGGTAGACGCCTGGTACCCGGAAATCATCGCTGAAGTGACCGAACCCGCGATCTTCAAAGACTTCCGTGTCGCCAACCTCGTCACCTATCCTGTGCAGGTCAACACTGCTCGCCGGGAAGTGCGTGTTTATCGTAACATCGATGTCGATCTGCATTTTGTCAGTGGTGATGATCGTAACGCTCTTGGCCATTGGCCGACAGAGATTTCGGAGAACTTCCTTCCCTGGTACCGCCTGTTCCTCGACTGGAGCGATTCTGAACTGGATGAATACACCCTCTATCGAGGCAACATCCAGGTGGTTTGCCGCAACGCCGCCAAAAATACAGCTGCCATGCAGAACTGGACAGCCTGGAAGGAGCAGAAAGGCTGGGTGGTGGAATACATCACCGAAGATGATGTCAGCATCGGCAACGCCAATTCCATCCGTGCCGAATTGATCGACCGATACGAAGACGCCGATCCGAAGTTCGATCACGTTGTCATTATCGGCGACGACAGCGGTGCCTATACCATCCCGGCAAGCGTCAGCGGGTACGGTGCCGGCGATCATGAATACGGCACCCTGGCCGGCACCGACGAATTGATAGACGTTACTGTCGGTCGTGTTTCGGTCGAATCATCGACCCAACTGACCGCTTACGTGAACAAGGTGCTGAACTACGAGCGTGATCCCGACATGGACAACACCGGCTGGTACCAGCGCGCCGCGATGATCGTCTCGTCGAACCATTCCGGCATCGGTACCGTGTTCACCCTTCGCTATCACCGCCGCAACCTGGTGGATCTTGGCTATACAGAGATCGACACGGCCTGGGTTTCGCCATACGGCACCTCCAGCCAGGGCCAGACTCACCAGACCGCGATCAACGCGTTTAACAACGGGATGAATTTCTACGCCGCCCGCGGCTACATCGGCAGCGGTCTTTCGATCGGCCAGATCCAACACCTCAACAACCACCGCATGAATCCCGTGGTAATCGATCTGACCTGCGCCACCGGCAACTGGACGGGCGGAACAGGCATCAGCGAAGCCTATATGCGCGGCAACAGTACAGCGGCGCTTTCCAAGGCTGCCATCGGCGCGGTCGGTCTGGCCACCGGCGGCACCAAACCACGCTACAACAACGCTCTGCACGGCGGCGGTGGATACGCCATGCATATACTCGACCGCCCCCACCTCGGGGATATGTACTTCGGAGCAAAGTACAATATTTACATAAACTTCAATGGCTATGAAAACAACTACCTCGATAGTTTCAACCAGTGGTTCAACCTGATGGGCGATCCCACGGTGTGGATCTACACCCAGGTTCCCGAGGAGATGACGGTTGTTGCATCGCCGGCGGTCGAACTGGGACAGCACAGCTACCCGGTAAACGTGGAAGTCGACGGCGATCCGGTCGATGGCGCCTGGGTCACCCTCTGGAAATCGGATGACGACGAGGAAATGATCGCGCGCGGTGTGACCGATGCGAACGGCGATGTGATCCTCGAAGCCCCGTTTGAATATACCGGCGAGGCCATTCTGACGGTGACACGATACAATGCCGCACCGTATCGGCTCACGGTAGATGTGACCGATCCCGATGCGCGGCTTGGATTTGTGGATGTGACCATTGAAGATGGTTCGGAACCGGGCACAAGCGGCAACAACAACGGCATCGCCGAATCGGGCGAAACGGTCGGTATTAGCTTCACGCTGAAGAACTTCGGCGATTCGCAGGAAACCGACATCGAGATTACGGCTTCCACCGACGACCCGTGGCTTCTGGACATTTCAGGTTCGAACACGTTCGCGAGCATCGACCCGGATGCGGAAGTCACCGCAGATGATATGATCCTGGTTGAAATCTCGCCGGACGCCCAGCATGACTGGATTATTCACCTCGATCTCGATATCGAATCGGCGGACAACACCTATTCCGATCATTTCAACCTGACCCTGGAAGCGGCGAAGTTCGCGATCCAGTCGCTGAATTACTCGACCATCGATCCGGGTGAGACGGAGGACCTTTCGATTACCCTTCGTCATGTCGGAACAACGGCAGCCGTCACACCGAGCGTCACCCTGATGTCGCTCGATCCGTTCCTTGGTATCCAGTCCGGCACGGGCACCCTTCCTACGATGGAAAACGGTGATTCCGAGACAATAGCGGACCTGGAGATCATATCTCACATTGAAACCATTCCGGGGCGGATGGCGCCCGCACAGTTGGTGATCGAATCCTTTTCCGGGCAGGTGGACACGGTGCATTTCACCTTGCAACTGGGTTCGCCCTCCTCCTCAGATCCGACCGGTCCGGACCGTTACGGCTACTATGCCTTTGATAACACCGACAACGATTATGAAATGGCACCGTCGTATGATTGGATCGAGATCAACCCGAACGAGGCGAACAACGACTACGACGGCACCATGCTGAATATTCACGATAACAGCGACGATGATGACGATGCCGTTACGGTAGATTTGCCCTTCACTGTACAGTATTACGGCAACGAGTTTGATCTTGCCACGGTCAGTTCCAACGGCTGGGTTGCGATGGGAGGGCAGACGGACGTTCCCAACTCCCGCAACTACACCATTCCTTCCCCGCTCGGCCCGAACAACATGATCGCGCCCTACTGGGATGAACGCTTCGTGCCAGGCAATACTTCCTCGGCCGTGTACGAGTACTGGGATGAGGAGAACGGCCGTTACATCATCGAGTGGTACAACGCCCGTGACTACCAGAACAACCACCCGTGCACCTTCCAGGTGATCTTCTATACCCAGGATGAACGTCCGACCTTCACCGGCGATACGGACCTCCTGTTCCAGTACGAAGATATCACCCATACCATGGGTACATCTTACAACTCCAGTGCTGACACATACTACTGGACTACCGGGATTGAGAACGGCGACCAGACAGACGGCATTCTGCTCTGGTACTGGAACGATTCGGAACCGGGCGCCCCGGCGATCAATGACGGTCGTGCAATTCTGATGACGACGAATGTTCCCGTCCTGGTCGGGACCATCGAAGGTGAAGTGACCGACCTGGAAACGGGCGAAGCTGTCAGCGACATTATCGTCCGTACAGACAACTGGGTTTACCAGACGACGACCAATGGCGAGGGTCATTACATGCTGCCGGAAGTCGTCGTCGGGCAACATAACCTCGTCGCGGAAGGTATCGGCTACAATACTTCGACACAGTCTTCCATCACCGTAGGCGAAGACTCCACGACTGTCGTCGATTTCGCCCTGGCTCATCCGGAATTCGCCTGCGATACGGATGAAATCGTGGAAACGGTACCCATCGGCGAAACGGTGAATGTGCCGGTTACGATCACCAACGACGGCAACGGCCCGCTGGATTTCGAGGTCATGGTAGAGTTTGCGCCGCTGACCACGGCACGCCGCGGCCCGCAGCGCATCATTCCTGCCAACCCGCCGGCAGAACTGGATGACCCCTTTGACTGGGTCTATGATTTTGAACTCAGCACTACGGAAAGCCGCAACCGCGGTCTCACCTTCGACGGAACGTATTTCTGGGTCGCCGGCTCCAACTCCTCCGGTGAACCGAACAAGCTCTATCGCTACAGCAACACCGGCGAACTGCTGGGGACGTTTGACCAGCCGGTGGGAGATCCGACCTCGATCGGTTTCTACAGCCTCGCATGGGACGGCGACTATCTCTACGGCGTGGACAGCCGTTACCTGTTCCAAATGGAAGTGAGCGAGGATGCGGTGATCGCGGTGGATTCCCTCGAGGTTCCGGTTCCGACGGCACGCTATCTCGCGTACGATTCGATGAACAACTGGTTCTGGATGGGCGACATCTCGACCAATGTGCGTGCGATTGATCGTGAAGGCGAAATCGTGCGTGAATTCGCGCAGGACTTCTCGCCGCGCGGGCTTGGATTCCTTCCGAATGACCCGGACGGCTACTACCTCTATTTCATAGCGCGCAACATCACGGAAGAAGACAACCACATCATCAAGATGGACCCGGAGACCGGGACCACGATCACGATGTACAGCTTCACCACCACCGACCCGACGATGCTTCCCTCCGGTTCCGATATCACCAACTTCTGGAACCCGCTCTTGTTTACCTACGCGACCGTGTTCGACGGCGGCACGGAAGACTACGTGCAGCTTTGGGAGCTGTCGCGCAACCTGGAGTGGCTGCAGATCGAACCGGAAATCGCAACCGTGGAAGCCGGCGAAGATCTCGTCATGGACGTAACCCTCGACAACGAAGCCATGCCGGTCGGTGAGTACAACGTCTGGCTGAACGTTCACCACAACGCCATCGAGCAGACCTACGAACTGCCGCTGACGATGATCGTTCCGACGGACCTTCCCGGCGAGGATGAGAGCGCGCAACCGCTCGAATGGGCTTTCGACGGTGTCTATCCGAACCCGTTTAACCCGGTGACCAATGTCCGTTTCACGCTGAAAGAAGCGGTGCAGGTGAAGGCGAAGGTTTACAACCTGCTCGGTCGACAGGTCGCCGTGCTTGCCAACGGCCGCATGGAAGCGGGCAGCCATACAGTGCATTTCGATGGTCACAAGCTGGCCAGCGGTGTATACTTCCTGCAGTTCGAGGCCGGTCCGATGAAGCACGCTCAGAAGATGCTGCTTCTGAAGTAAATTCGAGTCGGTCCGTTCAGATTGTGCATCCTTCTATTTCGTACAAGACAGCCGTCCCTCCGGGGACGGCTTTTTATTATGCTCGAGCTCTTTCGGGTTCGACGCTCGGTTTCTTGCTCTGTTGGACTGTTTCACGCACTCTGAGTGAATCGTCCATGACGTCC
>WJJA01000544.1 GCA_014729955.1 bacterium | reverse complement strand
GTATGTGGACAATCCTAACCAAAACGAACACCACCCACGCTCTGAGGACGATCTGGAATGGATGTTTCGGGATGTCGGAGACCGTGTCACGGATTTTGAGAGCGCCGGAGAGGCCATCGGCAGGGCGTTTCGTGATCCAAGCAGATATGCGGATAAGCGAAAAGAAGCGGCTCGGCACCTGATCCTTCACCAGCCCGGAGCCATGAACCGTACCCTGAACATCATTGAATCATTGTTGGAAACCCCGTCACGGGCCGACGATCAACACGCCAAGCCGAGGCTTTGTGTGGTTTTCACAGAAGCTTCCGTCACGGCGAAGACACGGAAAACCTGCCTGGAACGTCTCGCCCTCGAACACGATGTCGCCATCGAGCCGGACCGTCAGAGAGCAGATTACATTCTCTTCCTGCATCCGGCAGCACGTTGGACACGGCGCGGATTGTTCAGGCTGGTCAACCACTTGCGTCGTTCCCCGGATCTGGATGCCATCGCGCCGCTCGCCTTCCACGGCACCCCGGTGCAGGACCCGGTGCACCGCCTGCAATCGGATGTCGATGAAACTACTCCCCCGGACTTGCTGGATCACAGCCTCGCCCAGCAGTTTCACGGCTACCAAACTCCGATGCTTGCGCCGGCGTCTACCGATTTCATTCTTGCACGCAATGCATCATCATCTGCAGAAGCCTTCTTGAAAGCCGTAAAGGGCGTCAGGAGCGATCTGTACAGTAACCTTTCAAAGCAGGCTGTTGCGCACGATGTAACGGTCTCCCTTCCCCGACGGGCGAGTGTCAACCCGGATCAACCTACTGCCGGCTTGAGCTCTGCGCAAAAAGCCTCGGCAGAGCAGCGCATACGAGACATCTCAGACTGGCTGCATGGCCTGTTAAAGCAGGAAACGGCGGTGCCATGGGCGTTCCAGGACTGGTCAACCGTAAGCCTCGATGATTCGAAGGCAAGCCCCCTTTCCAAGCTGCAAGATCATGCGAGCTCTTCGCACGGTGACGGCAACGGCAGAGAAGCCCCTGTGCGTTTGATCCGGCACTGCCTGGAAAAGGGCGACCGTGACCGTGCCGCACGTGTTCTGCAGCGCGCCCTGCTACAGCACCCGGACAATGCAGAATTGCGTTCTCTTCAGTCTGAACTGGAAGGGGAGCCGGTGCGATGAAGATCCTCTTTTACGCCAAGCGCAACCTGCATCCGCCTCATCTGGAGCCGATCCGTGCCTGGTTGGCAATGCATAACCCTGAGCACGAGATCATGTACTCTTCACCGCCTTACCGCCCGTCCTATGACGGTCTGCCCGGGCAGGGTCTGCCCGACAGACAGATCGCAGAGATTCGCGCATGGGGAGCGGACTGGATGCCCGATGATCGAATCCCTTCGTGGAAACCGGACGTGACCGTGATGGCCGATGCCGACTTCGGCGGTGTTTTCTGGGGCGGGCGCATTGTCAATGTCAATCACGGCCTGATCTGCAAGGGCACCTTCTACACCGATTCGCCCACGGTCCAGCGCGAAAACGGCGCCGACCTGATTTGCGTACCCGGTCCCATACATGCGCAAATCCTGAAACGGTCGATCCGACGTCCGATCGCACCGACCGGTCTTGTTAAATTCGACCCTGTCGGGCGTGGAGAATTGACGCAGACGTCCGCAAGGCAGAGCTTTGCTATCCCGAACGATGCACGTGTGGTCCTGCTCGCGCCTACCTACAATATTGAATTGTCCGCGGTGCCGGTGTTGACAGATGCGGTGCGTCATCTTGCACGAGACGGCATCCGGGTGCTGGTCAAGCTGCACGGCATGGCGCCCGCGGAGTGGCAGGAGATGTATCGTCTCCTTGCACTGGTGGAAGAGAAGGTCGTCTACGTTGACAGCAGCGACCTCACCCCCGCGATTGTTGCAGCGGATGTAGTCATTTCGGATGTCTCTTCGGCGTTCATGGAAGCAATGGCGCTCGACCGTCCGGTGGTCCTGGTCGACAATCCCCTGCAGCAGCGGTTCCCGCAGTACAACCCGTCCGACCTGGAATATGCCTGGCGCGATGTCGGGCTGCAGGTTACGACACCGGAAGAGACCCTGGCAGCGGTAAAGAGGAGCCTCGAGCAACCCGAGGAAAAGGCGGCCAAGCGTGCGGAATACGGCCCTCAGCTGGTCGGACCCATCGACGGAAGAGCGTCAGAACGGGCGGGCAAAGCGATCCTTGCGCTGGTGGAAGAATCGTAAGTCAGTGCACCGTGCTGAATCCGCAGCGCTATGCACAGGGTCCCCCATAGGGGAGACGGCATTCAGCTCTACTTTGAATGGTTCCAATCGAATAGTCGCCAACAAAGGCGAAAAAACCGACCGGCAATTCTGCCTGCCGGTCGGGTGAAGGTACTGTCTGAACTTCATGTCAATCACAAGAATGTCGCGATTTCATCCGCCGCTTTGCGCGTACGGGGTTTGTCTTCGATGCCTTTGTACGAGTCCGGCACGTGGGACTCGTCATCGCCCGGCTTGCCCACCGCGAGCATCACAACCGGTTCGTTTTTACCGATTTGTTCGCCGAATTCTTCACGGATCACCTGCGGATCCCACCCCGCCATCGGACGCGCCACCAGGCCCAGGTGGGTGGCGGCCAGCATGATGTTCATCACCGCCATGCCCGTGTCGAACTTGTCGTATTCACGACCGTCCTTGGGTTTGCAGTCGCTGTCCGGGTGTGACGAGCCGACGATCAGCAACGGGGCACGGTTCGCCCACTTGGTGTTGCCGCCGGTCAGGGATTTTCGTCCTTTTTCCAGGGCTTTATCGCTATGAATAAACAGAAAGCGCCAGGGCTGCTTGTTGTAGCAGGACGGCGCCAGCCGAGCGGCTTCGAGAATCTCTTCCATCACACCCATCGGCAGCGCTTCCGTATCGATCGAACGCGTTGCGCGTCGTTTCCAAAGTAGATCAATAACCGGGTTTTCCATGGTTTTTTTTCTCCTGTTTGTGGTTGTGTGGTTCTGTAACAGGATACAAAAAACAGCAAACCTCGTTCCGGAACGCTCCCTTCGACACAGCCCTTCGAGAGACGTAACCTCTCGCCTGCTATTCACTCCGTAGAACAATGGCCGGGCTGGTCCGTGACGCACGAATCGTCAGATATCCAATCGTCATCATCGCGATCAGCAGGGCTGCACCGGTTGAAATCAAATAGGGAGCGGGCGAAAAGCCGGCTTTGAAGATAAACTGCTCCACCCACTGCTGTGTCGCAAAAAAGGCCAGCGGCCACGCGACCAGGTTCGCCGCTGCCACCCATTTCAGGAAGTCGCGCAGCAGGAGGCTGACAATGGAAGGTTCGCTCGACCCCAGCACCTTGCGTACCGCGATCTCCCGGCGCCGCTGTTCCGTGGCATAGGCGGTGAGCCCGAACAGACCAAGACAGGCGATAATCAATGCCAGCGCAAAGAACAATCCCAGGTTACGCATGAATTCCTGCTCACCCTGGTAAAGCTGTTCAATGGACTCATCCATGAACCCGACATGCGGCGGCTGATGCGGGGCAACCTCGGTCCAAACTTCTTTCAGCTTTTCAACGGCCTGCCCGATATCGCCTTCCTTCAGCCGTATATAGGTGACCCCCGCCCCGTTGGGCACATAGTGATAGATCGTGGGCTCGATCGGGTTTCGTGCGCTGTGAAAATGGAAATCGCTCACAACTCCGATAATCTCGAAATCGGTGAACTGCGCCTCCAGATCGATAATACCAATGGATCGCCCGGAGACCTGTCCTTCATAAGCGAGCGACTTCGCCAGGGCTTCATTGATCACGATAACATTAGAGGTATCGGAGGCGTAGTCTCGCGAGTAGGTCCGACCGTCGACAACATCGATCTGCATCGCACGAAAGAACCTTTCACCTACAAACGCCTGCACAACGTTCTTGGACTCCTCCCGGGAATTCGCGTCGTCCGCAAGCACCTCCAGGCGACCACGCCCGCCGAGCGGGAACAGTGAGGAGCTGCCGAAATCTTCTACAAAGGTAAGAGCATCCAGCTTTTCGCGGAATGCACCGATGTTTTCGCGGATTTCTCCCTGCCAGGTGGGCATCCATACCACCAGTTCACGGTTGTACCCGACACTCAGCCCGGATATGTGCTTGACCTGGTCGCGCACCACCAGTACACCGATCATCAGTGCGATAGATACGGCGAATTGCACCACCACAAGTCCCTGGCGCAGCGCCACAGCATGTCGAGTCGATTTGAACCGTCCTTTTAAGACTTGAACGGGAGTAAAGCCTGACAGAACCAGGGCCGGGTAGAATCCCGCCAGCAATCCGACCGCAAGGATGGTAACCGCCATAACCGGCAGCACCCAAAGGTTGTCCATCAATACCACTCCGAGGTCGCGACGAAGCAGCTGTTCCCTGATAATCGGGTGCAATGCGACAGCGCCGATCACTGCAAGGATCGTGGAGAAGAACGTCATGATCACCGATTCGCCCAGGAACTGGCGCATCAGCATGGAGCGTGACGCTCCGACGGTCTTGCGCAAGCCTACCTCGCGAGCACGTATCACCGCACGGGCACTGGAAAGGTTGATGAAGTTGATGGAGGCAATCACAAGCACGAGGCCGGCGACCAGGCCGAACACCGTGACCTGGGCCATATCGCCGGCGTTCCAGTTGATCCAGTTGTATTCCAGGAAGTTGGACTTCAAATGAATGTCGGTCACGGGCATCAGGCGCGGATGGTAGCTGTAATTGAAGTTGTTGTCACGCGCGACACGATTCACCTTCTGTTCGAGCAGTTCACGATCCGTACCGGGCGTGGCACGCAGATACCCGAACACCGCAACGTTTTCCCAGTGATAGACCCAGTTCCGGTTCTGCTCGTTGGGGATCAACGGCAGCAGGATATCGAAATGCAGGTGCGTCTGTCGGGGAAGGTCCTCAATGATGCCGTCGATGATGAAATCCGGCCGTTCACTATTTTGCGGTGCATTGTTGGGGTCGCGAAACCGCAACGGCTTGCCGATTGCGTCCAGCCCTCCGTAGACCTGCTGCGCCAGGCTGCGCGTGATCACAACGCTGTTGGGGGTGCGAAGCATACGGTCCGGATTGCCGCGCAGCAGCGGCATCTGGAAAACCTTCGTGAAGTTCGAATCAACCGCCGTCATCACCGCCTGCACACCACCGGAGGCATCCCCTTCACTTTCATTTTCCGGGTTGTAGACCGGCGCCTGTCCACGCTGTTGCACGAAGGTTGATCGCTCCACCTCGGGGATATGATCGTCCAGCGCATCCATCAGCGCACCCGATGTAACCGCATAGCTGGTGACCGCTCCCGAACCGGTGCTCTCGTAGGTCCAGACACGGTAGATGTCTTGCGCATGATCCCACTGACGGTCGAAGCTGAGTTCGTCCAATACATACAGGCCCATCGCCAGGCAGACCATCAATCCGATCGCAAAGCCGATAAGATTAATAAAACTGTAGATCTTGTTCTTCCAAAGTTGACGCAGAGCGATGCGCAGATAATTCAGCAGCATGGAATCCTCCGGAATGTGCCTCCCAATCCAGTCCGGGACTTGCAAATATCGAACCCAAGCATAAAGTATTGATAAAATAATATCTAGATCGTTGCTCCAGGGCTGATATGTCGTAACTTGAATCAAGTTTTGCTTCAAATCGCTACTCCACCCTTCTTTTTGAAGAACTAGTGTTGCACAACGTGAAACCCGCCCTGTTTTGCGAAGGAGAAGCAGGGCAAAGAGATCACCGCTCAAACCCCATGGATACAGCAAGTTAGGGGAGCCTTTCGGGTTGCAACGAGCGTGTGGCCGACTCTACCTTAATCGTTCCCATACGGGCGTTTGCGCCCACCTTTCGACCTGTACCATCACGCAACAGGGATAGCAGATGAACCGCATCGTAGAAAAGCGTGTCCTTGCGGACCGTGTCAAGGAAATGATCGTGGAAGCCCCCATTATTGCCCGGAAACGCAAAGCCGGTCAGTTTATCATCCTGCGTGTGGATGATCACGGGGAGCGCATCCCTTTGACCATCGCGGATTCGGATCCGGAGGCGGGCACCATTCGCCTGATCTTCCAGGAGGTCGGCAAATCCACCTATGCCATGGGTGAGCTGGAAGAGGGCGACATGATCCTCGACCTCGCCGGACCGCTCGGCAAGCCGACCCACATCGAAACGTTCGGGACCGTGGTCTGCATTGGCGGTGGAATCGGTGTGGCGCCGGTCTACCCGATCGCGGTCGCGATGAAGGAGGCGGGCAATACCGTACACGGTATCATCGGTGCACGGGACAAAGACCTGCTGATCATGGAGCCCGAGATGAAGGATGTCTCGGAGCAGCTCATCGTAACCACCGATGACGGTTCCTACGGCATGAAGGGCTTCGTG
>WJJA01000543.1 GCA_014729955.1 bacterium | reverse complement strand
ATGGTAAGGACTGGTTTTACAGGAAGATGTTCCCCAATTTGTCACTTCCTCCCGGCGACGGTTTGTACCCAGACGTAAAAGAGAAAAACCTATTTATTCATTCACCCTTAGGGCGGTCCCAGGCACGCCACCTGCTTTGTTCCGAAGGATTCGCGGTATTGCCATACAGCTTCATCCTTCGCGCCTCGCATCTGACTCACTTTGAACTCGTGAAATATTCGGGCTAAAACCGCTCCCTGAAACTACATCTTAGAACCGGTATGAATACGTGAATACCACAGACTTGTCATTTCGATCCACGGCTGCGTAATTCTGATCGATCGTCGCGGAATACTGTCCATCGTCGCTGGTGTTCACCACGGTCTCCTGGTCAGCGGGGAAAGAATTGCCGTTCCAGTACTCGTTGGTGTTGTCCTCAGAGTACTGCGTCAAACGTGCATCCAGCCGGATGGTGTGGTTGCGCATGAAACGGAATGTGAATCCCGCCCCCCAGTCAAGCCGTGTGTAACTCAGTTCAAGGTTTTTCAGGGTTGTGAGTTCAAGATTGGCCAATTGTTCGTCGTAGCCGGGATCTCCCGGTTCGAGGCCGGAATTGGCCAACAGCTCTTCGGGGGAAAGGAAGGCGACACGATTCGTGCCGCTGCCAAGGGTGAGTCGCGGCGCGATGTAGGGTACCAGCGCACGATTCATCAGGAAATACTCAAAGCGTGTATTCAGTACGGTATTCTGAATGGAACTGGCGCCGGCAAGAGCTTCGTTGTTCGCCAGCGCGAGGTTGATGGTACTGGTCAACGGAATGTTGTCATACGTAGAGCGGACACCAAGGTTGTAGGAGACCTGACCGCTCTCAAGGTTGTCACGATATTCATCGGACCGGTCGGAAAGCGTGATGCCGCCCGAGAAATCGTTATGCGCGCCGCCCAACTCGAAGTACTGGTTTATGTTCAGGCTGTAGTTGTTGCTCATCATGTTTTCACGGTTGTCCACGAACACCGTGTCCGGGTTCGCCGGATCCCCATTCAACAGGGTATCCACCGTCGCTGAATTGTCGCTGTTTCGTGCGCGGTACCGGAGGTTGAAGTCCGGCATGCCGCGGCGTGTGAACAGGTTGAACCCGGCGGAGTATTCCAACGTGCTGTTGGTAACATCGTTGGCACCGTGCAGGTTGTCACGATAGCCGCCGACGGAGACATCCACGCTCATCTTGTTGTTTGCAAAACGGTATCGATCCCCCACGCTCCAGCCGAAACGGTCGGAGGTCATGGAAGGATTCGCAAGCGTGTGGAAACTGCTGTTGATACGGTACATGCTCAGTTCGAGATTCTGTCCGAAATAGCGCAGGTCAAGCCGTGCCCTGTATGAGAGGGTTTTGCTCAAAACGTCCTGCAGAATCGCCCCGATTTCCGATGTGGTGTCGCTCGGAATCGGGTCGAAATACTGGTTGACCCAGATGATGTTCTTGTACGGTTCCACCTGGTCGATCAGCCCCGCGGCGATGTTGTCATTGTACAGCGACCAGGCGAGACTACCGGTGAAGTTGATGCGACGGCGGTCGAAATAAGTGTTCAAATCAAAGCCTGCCGCCAGGTTGTCCTTCGGCTTGTTGCCTTCCTGGATGGAACTGGTAACGTCACGCGCTTTCATGATCGTGTAACCGAACTCATAGTACTTGCGGTTGCGGAACGAGAAGCGCATGCCGGCCAGCCAACGGCGATAGGTGCCGTTGCCATATTCTGTTTGGGCGGGAAAGACGATCGGATTGCCGAACATGTTCACCGTATCAGCGGGTGTATAGTTGAGTACGGGCGAATTGACCGCACGCTTGAGGTCGCCGAAGACCACCTTCAAACCGAAGGTCTTGCCCTGCATGTCGACTTCAAAGCCGCGTGTACGACGTCCCCACAGCAGCAGATCATTGTATCGCGGGCTAAGGTCACCCAGGCGCAGGGTGAGCCAGTCATCCCATTCCAACCCAAGGGTGAAGCGGTGGCGCGGTTGAGAATTTCCGTCCTCTTCCGTTGTGAACTGACCGCTCCCGTCCACCTCTAGATTGCCGTACTGCGCGTTAAAACGCACCTTCTCCCGTGCGATACGAAAGACATCGTTATTTGATTCACGGTACATCAGGTCGAAGCCGGCCTCGCCGCGGAAGGATTTTCTCAGCGTGACCCGTTCCTTGAACTTCGCTACCTCATAGAACCAGGACAGACGTCTCACAAGACCTTCATCGGTTTGCTCGAAAATATCCACTCGATGTCGACCGGCGCCCTGGCTTGGTGGTGTGTAGATGATGTTTTCACGGGTGATTTCCGCTGCACCGGTGACATTCCTGCCGTCCACTCGCAACTGGATCCTGGTCGGATCAACCTCCCGCAGGGCTGTGTTAAAGCCGACGGAAATGACAAAGTCGCCGACCTCCACAACTTCATTCGGACGGGGCGAATAAAGAATGAAAACGGGCTGCTTGTCACCGCCCGGTTGAGCAAAGGCACCGCCGGGGTAGCGCAGAGTGACACGGATCGGGTTTTCCGGTGCACGCCCCGGATAACGCATGATGCCGCCGTCGGAAAACTCAAAATCGAGGTAATAATACAGT
>WJJA01000072.1 GCA_014729955.1 bacterium | reverse complement strand
TTACCGGCGGGACGGGATCGTTCGGTCGTGCCTTTGTGGATATTCTGCTGCGTGAATACAACCCGGCACGTGTGATCGTCTTCAGCCGGGACGAGTTGAAGCAGCACGAGATGCGGATGCAGCATCCGGACGGCCGCGGCACCAATGTCCGGTACTTCATCGGTGATGTACGGAACGTGGATCGATTGCGACGTGCGATGAACAACGTCGACATCGTGGTGCACGCCGCCGCCATGAAGCAGGTGCCGGCTTGTGAGTATAATCCGATGGAGGCGATCCAGACCAATATCATCGGCGGAAAAAATGTGATCGATGCCGCCATCGACCGCGGTGTGCAGAAGGTGATGGCGCTATCGACGGACAAGGCGGTCAATCCGATCAACCTCTACGGCGCCACAAAACTGGCAGCCGAGAAGCTCTTCATACAATCCAACAGCTATACCTACAGAAGCGGGACCAAGTTTTCCTGCACACGATACGGAAACGTGATCGGCAGCCGCGGCAGTGTCGTGCCCATCTTTCAGCAACAGGCGCAAAACGGCGGCACCCTGACCGTGACCGATGAGCGAATGACACGCTTCTGGTTGACCCTCGAACAGGGCGTACGGTTTGTGATTCGCTGCATTGAACAGATGCACGGGGGAGAAGTATTTGTGCCCAAGATCCCCAGCATGAAAATCACGGACCTGGCCCGAGCCATCGCCCCGCAAAAAGAGGTTCGCTACGTGGGCATCCGTCCGGGTGAGAAGCTGCATGAATCCCTCATCAGCGTGGACGAAGCGCGTACCACGGTGGAACTGGACGACATGTATGTCATCAAACCGTCACTCCAGTACTGGGAAGTGGAAAACTGGAAGGCGGGCGTGCCATTGCCGGACGGCTTTTCCTACAGCAGTGACAACAATCCCGAAATCCTCACCACCGAAGCGCTGTTCCCGATGATTGAAGGGGTGGCTTCATGACAGGATCGGAGGGATCAGCAGACAAAGGGATCCACCCGGCAAAGGAAACCCCTGCGGAAATGATCCCCTACGGCCGGCACTGGATCGATGAGGATGACATTGCCTCTGTTGTCGAGGTGCTGCGCAGTCCTTTTCTCACCACCGGTCCGGTCGTGGACCGTTTTGAACGGGCTTTCGCGGACTATGTGGGTTCACCCCACGCCGTTGCCGTAAGCAACGGCACAGCCGCTCTGCACGCCGCCGCTTTCGCTCTGGAACTCGGACCCGGCGATGAAGTGATCGTGCCGCCGCTGACCTTCGCCGCGACCGCCAACGCGATCGTCTACCAGGGCGCCGAGCCGGTCTTTGCGGATATAGATCCTCGCACCCTTTTGCTTGACCCCGCGGCCTCCGAGGAGCGGATCAACGACAAAACCCGCGCGATGATCACGGTAGACTATGCCGGCCTGCCAAGCCGGTACGATGATTTGACGGTTCAGGCACGTACATACGGCCTGACACTGATCGCCGACGCCTGCCATGCCCTCGGCGCTGTCAGCGGAGGGCGGAGAGTCGGTTCCATCGCGGACCTGAATACCTTCAGTTTCCACCCCGTCAAGCACATGACCACCGGCGAAGGCGGCATGATTACCACCGGGGACAAGGAACTTGCGGAACGCATGCGCCGGTTTCGTAATCACGGCGTCACGGTCGACTACAAGAAACGGTCACGAACCAACACTCATGCTTATGATATGAAGGAGTTGGGTTACAACTATCGTCTCACAGACATCCAGGCGGCCCTTGGAATTAGCCAGCTTGCGAAACTGCCGTTATTCCTGCAACGACGTCAACAGATTGCTCGGATCTATGACGAGGCCTTTGCCGATGACCCGGCGATCATCCCCCGGTTCGTTCCCGGCGAGGTGGAGCATGCCTGTCATCTCTATGTCCTTCAGCTGAACCTGGAACGTCTGGATGTGGATCGTGACATGATTTTCGGCGAGCTTCGCGAGGAAGGCCTCGGCGTAAATGTGCATTACAAGCCTGTCTATCTCCACGATTGGTATCGACATAACCTCGGCACAAAACCGGGCCTTTGCCCGGTCGCGGAGCGTGCCTACAACCGAATGATCACCCTGCCGCTCTACCCACGCATGACCGACGACCAGGTGCAACGGGTCATCGATACGGTCAAGCGTGTAATTCGAAGACATGAACGTGAAACCGTAGCGGAGCGCAATGCATACGGAACCGCAGCAAAGGGATGGTGATGAAGCAGACTCTTCAGATACGCAACCGTCGCCTCGGACCCGGCGAGCCGCTGTTCATCGCGGCGGAAGTCGGTGTAACCTGCAACTACGACCTGGAGATCGCAAAGCAGCTGATCGACGTCGTAAGTGAAAGCGGCGCCGATGCGGCCAAGTTCATCTTCTGGTTCCCCGAAGAGATCATGAGCGACCACAGCATCGAATACCATTACGATACGGTCGACGGCCCCCGCAGTGAGAACATGCTGGAAATGCTGCAGCAGCTTCGTTTCAGCTTTGAGCAATGGCAGGAGTTGAAAGCCCATGCGGACAAACGTGATGTGGTCCTCTTCAGCACCGTCAACTGCAACAGCGGCATCGAATGGGCCGAAGCGCTCGGCCTTGAAGCGTACAAGCTAAGCAGCTGGGATTTCAACCATCATCCCCTCTGGCGGCGTGTCGCGGCTCAGGGCAAGCCGATGTTGATCGACACCGGGCCGGTGCGAACCGTGGACGTCGCCAAGGTGATGGACCTGATGCGACAGGAAGACAATGACAGCGCACTGCTGGTGCATACGGTCCACACGTCCCGGCCCGAAGAGATCAACATGCGCACCATCCCCTACATGGCGAAAGCATTCAACACACCCGTCGGGTATTCATCTTCGGGTCGTGAATCAGAAACGGACATCACCGCCGTGTCGCTGGGAGCCTGCTATATCGAGAAACGATTGACCCTCGACCGTGCCCTGCCGGGCCATCACCATGTGCTCAGCATGGAGCCGGATGAGTTCAGGCAGTATGTACGCATGATCCGAGATGTGCAGCTCAGTCTCGGGGTCGAAGACCTTCGCCCGAGTCCGAATGACCTGTCCGAACGGAAAAAGTGGTTCCGTCACCTTGTCGCCAACCGCGATCTTTCGTCCGGCACAGTGTTAACGGAGGCGATGATCGAGGGGAAACGCCCGGAAACGGGCATTTCGCCCGAATACACGGAGTTCTTTATCGGTCGCACCCTGAAACGCGATCTGAAGGAAAACGATTCCCTGCGTTGGGAGGATGTGTAACCTTGGCATTGCGATGTGAAGAAAACCCCCTGGCCGTTATTCCGGCCCGCGGTGGATCCAAACGGTTCCCGCGCAAGAACATCGCACCACTGCTTGGCAAGCCGCTGGTGGTGTGGGCGATCGAGAGCGCGCTGGAGGCAGGGATCTTCTCGCACATCGTACTGAGCAGCGACGACCCGGAGATCCTGGCCGCGGCGGACGGCATCGAAGGCGTGGAAGCTCTGCCGCGAAACGCAAGCCTGGCGACCGATACTGTGCAGGTGAAGCATGTCTGTTCACACCTGCTGGAGCACTATCGAGAACAAGGCTTGCTCTACAAAACCTTTGCCGTGCTTCTGCCGACCTCGCCGTTACGGCGAGCTTCGGATCTGCGTCAAGCCTGGGAGACGTTCCACGCAGCGGACGCTGCGACGCTGATGAGCCTGGTCCCCTATTCACACCCGCCGCAGCGCGCGGTGTGGGCCCCGGACGGTCGTGTCAAGCCTTATTTCGGACTGGAACACATGGTGCCGGGCCAGAAACTGGAAACGCTCTACCGTCATGACGGCTCCTTCATTTTCGCGGACAGCGACATCTTCCTGCGTGAAGGGGAATTCTACAGTTCCGATGTCATTCCTTACCTGCTCAAGCCGGAGGATACAGCAGACATCGACAGCGAGCTCGACCTCGCGTGGGTGGAATTCCTGTTGCAACGCAGGCAGCTTGAACCGAAACCTCTGGAACATGAATCATGCGTATCCTGATCCGCGCAGATGCCGGTGACCGGATCGGGTACGGTCACATGATGCGCTGCCTGGCGCTCGCTACCGAGCTGAGCCGCCGGGGACATACTGTAGATTTCGCCGCCGTGGAGTCTGCGGCGCAATTGATTCCCCGTCTGGAGGAAGGCGCGTTTGAACTGCATGTTGTAAGCGCCGAGCGGGGCAGCCGGGAAGATGCCCGGCGCACAATCGACCTCGCGCAAGACCTTGGCTGCCGCTGGGTGATCCTCGACGGCTACTGTTTCGACTCCCGGTATCAGCAGGCCGTCGCCGAAGCCGGGTTGCAATGCCTGGTGATCGACGATGACGGCCGGCATAAACGCTATGACACCGACCTCCTGCTGAATACAACGGTTGAAGACGGCGCGGACCTCTATCGCGAAAGCAGCTACGGCCGCCTGATGGTCGGGGCGCACTTTGCCCTGCTTCGGCCGGATATCCGAGCCGCGCAAGAACGTGCGCACCCTCCGAACGTGGAACATCCCGGCATCCTCATTACCCTGGGTGGTGCGGCACATTGCGACGTCCTGCAACTGCTTGTCGAAGGTGTAAAACTCGCCCGTGTCGATTGGCGCGAGCTGGTGGTAATCGCCGGGAGCTGCGATACGGCAACGATCCGGGAATGCGTCGGTACAACAGCATTCCCGGTTCGCGTGGAAGCGCACGTGGATCACCTGGAAGAGGAAATGCTTCGCGCGGATATCGCACTCAGCGGTGCCGGCGGCACCTGCCGTGAACTGGCGGCGCTGGGTGTCCCCATGCTTCTGGTGCAACTGGCCGAGAACCAGCGTCATCTTGCCCGTTCCATGACAGCCCGCGGGGCGGCGGAGCTGTTTGGCCGCCCGGACGCATTGACCACGGACCATGTCGCGGAACGTTTGACGATACTGGCCGGGGATCAGGAGCTGATGCTTCGACGTTCGAAGGCGGGCATGGAAATGGTCGACGGGAACGGAGTAGAACGTGTCGCGGACGCCCTGGAACAAGCCACGGTCGAACTTCGTCCGGCGATGGAAGAGGATGCGAAACTCCTCTGGCGTTGGGCCAACGATCCCGAAGTCCGTCAACAGGCGTACCAGGGAGAATCCATTTCATGGCGCAGCCATCTGCGCTGGTTCGATGCGAAGCTGCGCGATCCGAACTGCACGATCCTGCTCGCCTGGTCGCCGCAGGATCGGCCGATGGGACAAGTACGGTTCGATATTCGCCCGGACGGTTGGGCCGAGGTGGATGTAAGCGTGGACAGCAACATCCGAAGCGCGGGTTTGGGCACCATCCTCCTGCGTTGCGCCTCGCGCTTGATCTTGCGCGATGAGCGGGTGAATGGAGTAGAGGCGTGGGTGAAGAGCGGCAACGGCAAGTCGCGTCGCGCGTTTGAAAAGGCCGGCTTCCGCGCGGACGGGGAACATACCGTTCACGGCATCCCCTCGATACGGTACTTGTATGACGGGCGAACGGAACCGGCGACATTGTCGCCTGTGGAAGGGACGATCTTATGAACGGACGGCAACGCGATCACGTGATCCTGGTTAAACCTTCGCCGATGGACAACTTCAACGCGAGCAAGGGCGGCACCTTTGTCCCGCTCGGTCCTTTGTACCTGGCGGAAAGTCTGCAACGGCACGGATATCGTGTCACCATCCTCGATGAAGGCAATGACGAAACCCTGCGCCGTGTCGACGAGCTGGTCGGTGACGACACTCTCTGCATCGGGATCTCGACGATGTCCGGCACGCAATTGCAAAACGCGATTCTGCTGACACGGGAGCTGAGGGACCGTTACAGCGACATCCCCGTAATATGGGGCGGAGTGCATGTCACCGCGCTGCCGCGTGAAACCCTCGAAAGCGGGATCGTGGATCTCCTGGTGTGGGGAGAAGGCGAGGAGAGTTTTCCCCGTTTGCTGGAGCTGCTGCAACAGGATAACCGTAAGGCGTTTCACCAGGTCAACGGGATCGGTTTTGTCGATGATGACGGCGAAATCGTGATCACACCTTCCAGCGGCTACACCTCCCTGAAACGAAGTTTCCAACTGCCGTATGAGCTGGTGGACATGAAGCGCTATTCGCGGAATCTGATTGTCGGCGCGGAAAAGGAGATGCCGATATGGACTTCCCGCGGTTGCCCCTTCAACTGCCGTTTCTGCAGCAACAATTCAACCTCCTGGCTCAACACTCGTGTACGCTACCACACCACGGAACACATCGTCGAAGACGTCAAGCGGTTGGTCGACCGGTACGGCGCGGACATGATCACCTTCGCGGATGAGGGTTTCCTCTTCAGCGTGGACCGTTTCCTGAACCTGCTTGAAGCGATTCGTGAGGCGGGTGTGAAGGTCAAGTACCGTTTCTCGACGCGAGTGGATCTGATCACACGCATCAAGCCGGAACAGTGGGACCGTCTGCTCGAGTACGGCCTCGTGGCGGTCGGAGCGGGTG
>WJJA01000542.1 GCA_014729955.1 bacterium | reverse complement strand
GTGCTGTGATCATTCGCATCTGTGACGTTGCGGAAAATATGGAGAGTGTTGTTCCAGTAATCGCTCGTGATGAGGTCAGGATAGCCGTCATTGTCAAGGTCTGCGGTCTCGAGGACACGGGGTCCGTCGCAAGCCGGGATTCCGCTGGCTTGAGAACTCCATGACGCCGAGGTAAAATCGAACGGGATATCAGAGGACAAGCCTGCGTTTTCGTAGACGAAGATGTCGTAGTTATCCACATACGCGAAGTCGGGATAACAATCCTGGTTCAGATCATGGAGGAGATGGCTCCTGGGTGTGCTCGGTACCGGAGCAGCGGTTTCTTCTGTATGCATGTTTTCCGGATCGCCGTCGGCGCCGCGAATCCAGAATACGGACTGTACGTCTTCGAGGGCGGCGCCTGATTCGGCATAGAGCGAATCGACGAAAAGGGTGACGCGGTCGCCGGCGAGGAAGAAGGGTTTCGGGACGATGAAGAGCGTGTCAGCGTCTGTCCAGTAGCGCCATACGGGGTAATGACGGTAGGTACCGGTAAACTTGGCATTTTCGCGCAGACGTGTGGTATCCGGCGCTTCGTCGAATACGAGACGGATTGGATCCTCCGGATAGGTCAATTCAGTACCATAGGCCGGAGAGATTTCCACAAGATCGAACGCCGAGGCCTGTTGTCCCGCAAGGAGCAGGCATACGGCGATCAGTAGCTTTGTTCCATTCAGTTTCATAGTCTCTTACAAACGGTGGTACAGCGTTCCCGCGCTCAGTGCAATGATTCGGCCGTGCCCAGCTCGGACTTGGTATCAGACTCTACCTGCTCATCGTATTTGTCCGGTGATCCTGCGTCTCCACCGGATTTGCCTGTATTGGATTTCAGTTTTTCCGCTGTTGCAAACAACTCACGTGCACGTTTTTCATCTCCCCCGTACCAGTGGCACAATCCCAGGTAGCGCATCGCATTGTAATCCTGTGGATTCTGCTCCAGCGCTCGAGTGAAGTGGGATCGTGCGGCGCGGTAATC
The DNA here is from genome assembly GCA_014729955.1 of bacterium. Classification (GTDB taxonomy): domain Bacteria; phylum Electryoneota; class Electryoneia; order Electryoneales; family Electryoneaceae; genus WJJA01. The sequence goes on along the minus strand of WJJA01000542.1, from coordinate 16,297 downwards.
CTTCAGATTGAAAGCGCTTTCCCCCACCATGAGGTGAATGGCTGCCGCATCCGCCGGAAAGGCGGCCAGGGTGTTTTCGAGGAACGGTATCGCACGGCGCCATTCCTGCATGGTAAAGAGCAGCACGCCGACATTCTTCGTCATGATTGCCTTGTTTTCAGATGACAGGCGATCGATCGCATAGATATACGCATTCAGTGCTTCAATCGTATCCCCTGTCGCTTCCAGACAGCTTGCCCGCCATACCAGGGCATTTTCGTGATTCCCATAGTTCTCTAATAGTTCATTGGAGATGGACAAACATCTATCATAGTTGCGTTGTTTGTAATAGATCGTCCCCAGTTTCTCTAGAATGTATTTATTATTTTTGGAATACGATACAATCGATTCGTAGTAATACTGAGAAGAGTCCAATTGCTCTGTTTGAAAGTACGAGTCAGCCAAATAGTAGTTCAGTGTATCCGAATCGAGTTGGTAATCCTGAATCAGGTTGTTATCCTCAAGAAGTTTATCGATAGACTGCAGAATATGGGCGTATTCTATGGTTTTTTCGTAATCGTCTCTGTTGTACGTTTTGGATAGATTCCCTTTTACGATAATATGAGCGCTAACGAGATAGTAACGGATTTCCTGCCTGAAACGACTTCCGTATTGCAGCGATTGACGGCAGGATTCAATCATATCGGCGTATTGTTCCATATAGAACAGGGCTTCAGCTTTCAGGGCATATCCTTCGGCCGAATAAAGACTCCTGCCTGAGAGGTGATCATTCGCCGCTTCGTATTGTCCGTATCGAAGCATGCGTTTTACGGAGGAATAATTGCTGCTGCAGGAAACAGCGAGCATCACGATCACCAATGCTGTGATCGATGTGCCGGCTCGTTTCCAAATCGCAAACTTTGACATTGTGTTGTGACTCTTTATCCGCTGGGTTCAATCCACCCGGAGATCGCTCGTCCGGGACCTATTCCCTGTGCTCACCTTCGTGCATATCCATCGTAACCCGATCTTCAGACCGGTTCAGAGACGAGATACTGCACGACGATGAATATCTAATCGTGTGTTAAAACAAAAAGTTAAGCTACATCGAAAAGGTAAATCGTACACTGCCTTGCCTGTTGTAATCCACTGGATGGATTGCATCACCGCATCATCCGTGTACAATCCACCGTTACGGCAAAAGACTGTTGAATCAGGTTTTCACCAGGCCACACTACACCATCTTGGCGAGCGATACGATCTCAACGGATCGACAGGAGGAACTAAGAGGGGTGGTCGCTTCTGAGGGTGCAGGCCGTTTTCTCCAAAAAACTCTCAATTATCCAAAATATCAAATGCATGTTTCGGAAACATGTCAAATCGATCCGAATCCGGCATGAAGCCTGATATTTTGGCTGACAACGATTTCAAAGAACCATTCAGGCTCGCAAAATGAAATAATACAGCAACAAACCAAAAACATAATAGAGAAAAAAACGTCCCACGTGCGATGAATATATATCGACCTCCCCGACGATTGCAAGTCTTTCTCGGGAGCAATCGCAGAAAAACATGAATACCGACAAAACGATAATATATAAAAATTCTTATAATCATGGTGATTGATCTACTATCCCGAATATTTCATGAATGATGAAAGCGAGCTATGGTAAGGACTAGTTTTACAGGAAGATGTTCCCCAATTTGTCACTTCCTCCCGGCGACGGTTTGTGCCCAGACGTAAAAGAGAAAAACCCAGTTATTCATTCCCCCTTCGGGTTGTCCCAACTGCGTCATCTGCTTTGTTGCGAAGGATTCGCGGTATGGCAATACAGCTTCATTCTTCGCGCCTCGCATCTGACGCACTTTGAACTCGTGAAATATCAGGGTTAAGACGGCTTGCAGGGCAGGAAAGAACCGTGCTGCGGCGGCCTGCTGCGTGAAAACGGTTTGCGATGCCCTGTCAGTGCCGTGGATTGCATTCAGGAGTCCCGTAAAGGGGTGAGTTGAGTGCTCAGCGTCGAAATCGGATCAGCCGACCAGGGGGTCGCAAAAGAAAACCCCTCTGCGGAAGAGGGGTAATGAAAAGCTTGCTGAAGTCTGCCCGTTACAATCCTTCGGTCTCGCCGTTTTGCAACTGTCGGTCGATCAACCAGAGCAGCACATTGATGTCGCCCATCTCGAAGAAGATCAGCAGGTACCCCGAGATCTGCAATTCCGAGATGATGAACTGCACATCGATCAGCAGCAGAATGCCGCCCTTATTCGGGTTGCTTTCCTTTTCGAGGATGCTGGGCACGGTGTCTTCGATGTACTTCGGCGGAAAGAAATCGAGAGGTGACTGCAGCAGATTGGAGATCGAGCCAACAACCGAGTTAATTGTGATGTTCCCGATTTCGCTGATGGCTTCCCGTCTCAGGGTCTGCATGTCCATGTTTTCTACGCTGCCGCCGGTGATGGCTTTGACCAGGGTGTCCGAATCCTCCGGCGCAAAAGCGAGCGCAGCTTTGCCGTAATACTGCCCGCTGAATGCCTGGATAACCGTGGAAATCGGGCCTTCCGGATAGAGATCTTCGTATTCATCCAGCGATTTGAGGTGGGTCAGGATCACTTCGGGCACATTGAGGACGATGTGACGTGAAACGATCTGGTTGAGGCCGCCGGCGGCCCGTCCCACTCCGATGTTGACGATTTCCTTGAGTATATCGTGCTGTGAGGGAGTCAGTGTGATCATCTTGGGGCCCCTCTAGCCGAGGATTTCATGTAGCGTCTTGACCAACTCGTCTTTTTTGGGCGGTTTGTTCAATACCGCTTTGGCACCGAGCTGGATACAGCGGCGTTTGGTTTCTTCCTGGATATCCGCCGTCAGAACGATGACCGGGACGGCCAGGTTTTCCCGCTGCATGGTCTCAAGCGCTTCCAATCCGCTCATGCCCGGCATCACCATATCCAGCAGGATTACATCCAGCACATTTCGACGTGCCAATTCAAGCCCGTCAATGGCATTATCCAATTCCACAATCTCATCATTGTCGCTGTCCAGCAGTTCCTTTACCCGCATACGGGCAAATGCAGAATCATCAATCAGTGCAATTTTCGCCATGTTGTCCTCTCTGCGGCGATGAGTTGTTGATGTCAAGTCGATGCCGGTTCCCGCGCACTTCCTCAACCATGGGGTTTCCGATAAACCCGTAAAACTCACGGCATTCACCATGCTGAGAGCGCGTGCTTTCATCGACGAATATAATAAATATAAATTCTTCGCCATGCAATGAAATTCTTCACGCCTCTCGTCGCATGCTCCGTGTTACATCGTAACCTTCTCGGCCTGCAGTATTTGTATTTCGTCTTTGCTGCAAACAACGGGAACTTCAAGATTTGGCTTCCATTGTTTTCATGTTGCATTCACAACAATTGTATGGTATCATGTTGTGTCAGCAGCGAGAATCAACAGACAGGGAAAGACGCATGGAAGAAACCATCACCCCGGACATGATCGAAGATTTTATGGACTCTGAAGGTCTCAATCAAAAGCAGATGGCGGAGATGTTCGGTGTCGATCCATTGACCATCCGTCGCTGGCAGAAGGGCAATGCTACGCCCACCGGTACCGCGGCGATGCTGCTACGTGTGCTGCAGCTGGAAAAAGAAGGCGCTTCCGACTTCATGACCATCGCACGCCACGCTCGTGCATACGCGGGGGCCTACGCTCTTTATGAACGTCTCGACAGCATCTTTTCCGACGTCCGTCTCGCGGAACTCGGCATGGTGCGTTCCAAACCGAAGAAAAAGAAGGACAAGAAGAAGAGCAAGTAACCTGATACCGGCGGTTGCAAGCGCGGTACCGGAGGCACTGGTCCAGACGCCGTGCTCCCCATGATTCCGACTCTTCCTATTTCAGCAGCAGAAGCTTGCGTGCCTGTGTGACACTTCCTGTCTTCAGCACAGCGAAGTAGACCCCTCCCGCCTGCCTTGCGCCGTTCCAACTTACACTGTAGTGCCCGGCGCGAAGATTGCTGTCCACCAGGCGCGCAACCTCACGACCGAGAACATTGTACACCGCAAGTTGAGTTTGACCCGGTTTCGCGAGGTCGAATTCCAGTCGCACCTCCGGGTTGAACGGGTTCGGGTAGGGCGCCGCCAGTCGTGTTTGGGACGGCAGGGCGGGCTCCGCGGGTTGATCGGCTGCGAGGTCGTTAATGGTCACGTTCACCGGCGAATAATAGGTCCAGCCCTCGGTGATATCGTGGACTGTCAGGCTCAATGCGACTTCAGAGCCCGGTCGAAAGCGCGGCGCACGCAAGGTCAGTTCGAAATCGGCACCGAATTCCGGAAAGACGATCACTTCATCCGGCATCGCAAAGGCTTCCGGGTCGACCTGCCGGTAAAAGACCTTCACGGTCCCGCTCGACTGCATCGACACCAGTGAGGTGACGGGAGCGCCGTGCTGAAGGCTGAAATCCAGGCCCAGGGCTTCATCGGTCTCGTCCGGCGCGAAATCGATCTGCTCGCCGAAGGTCCAGTTCGACAGGCGGATCGCGATCAGCGTCGCGAGTCCTGCCCCCTCCCGTGCGAATCCGTAGAGGACACGCTGCCCGTCAATCCCTCCATAGGGGTGACAGGCAAGTCCGTGGATGAGGAGTCCAATGCCGCGCTGGGAGAAACCACCGTCCGACTCGATGATGTTAATCTGGGCAGTTCCCGTGGATACATAGAACGTCTCTTCGTCCGGATCGTACGCCACCCCGAGCGGATCGTCCGAATGGGCATCCAGGCTGTCTATGATTGTCAGGGTCGAATCGAGCAGGAAGATCTGCTCACGTGCAACCGCCGCCCAGGCAACGTTCAGCGACGGATCGTGATAGGCTTGGATGGATGCGAGGTCACGAGCACCGATCGGTCCGAATCGCGCCGGTTGCGGTTCGGACTGGATCTCTTCGCCAAGCCACCAGAAGGTCGGTTGATCCGCATCGTCAAGTCCGGCGATCAAACCGTCCGAGCCTTCGGGTCCGAACCCTCGTGCGAACGCCACCGCCTCCAGGGTTGCTCCCCCAACGTCCGGCCTGATGTTGCCGCCTTCATCCCACTGCCAGTCTATTCCCCCGGCCGTGGTCAATCCCAGCTCCCAGGTCGGGAGACCTTCACGTGGTGCAATGGAAAAGGTGGTGGTGGTTGTATCGGTGGAATTCATGATAATATCGAACGGCGAGGGTGTCATGCCGGGATTTGCCACGGCGAGCTGCGCGGTCAGTTCGAGGGTGTCATCCTCGGTGACGGCCAGCTGTTCGAGGGTAAACGGGGCGAAAGGCACACCGCCATATACCGTGAAATCGTAGGTTCCGGTGATGATATGGGGCATCATCGCCACGCCGTTGGTATCGGAGAACCCGACCACCTCGCCGTCCCCGACTTCGACACGTGCACCGGTCACAGGTTGCCCGTCGGGATCGAACACGGCGACACGTGCACGGCCGGTTGAGAACATGTCCAGGAGATAGTTGAAAGCGGAATCGGCCATCACCATGCCGGCGCCGGCGCGATTGTCCTTGCCGGGGTCCTCATAATCGACACAGGTCATCTGGACGGCTTCGGCGATTTCTTCGGTCGTCGCCTGCTGTACCGCACCGCGCATGAGGACCATTAACCCGCCTACATGAGGGGTGGCGGCCGATGTGCCGGAAAACCCGACATAGCTGCCGTAACGGCTGGTGGTGACCACGGAATACGGTCCGATCACATCCGGCTTCAACAAGCCGAGAGAATCGCCGTCCAGCCACGGATAGTCGCGGTATTCTTCCGGATAGTCCGGATCGTACCATTCGGACGGTCCGTGGTCGCTCCAGCTCGGCACGTTCGTATCGGTTCGGTTGCCCGCCCCAACTCCCACGATGGCCGTGATCCCGCCGACGATGGTCTGGTCCGGGTGCAGCCAGGCAGCCGGACAATTGGCCGGAGCGGCGACATTCCAGGGGATCGGCATCTCGGTGAGATCATTGCCGTTGTTGCCGGTTGAATTGGCCTGGATCATGCCTGCGGCAAGGCTGTTGGATTGCACATCGCGGTGAGTCTCGTATTCCGGTGTATAGATGTCATGGTAATCATACGACAGCGACGCGCTGATCACACGGGCACCATTTTCGACCGAATACTGGATCGCTTCCCAGTTACGTGTTTCGCTGGAGGAAAACTGGTCGTAAATCCGCAGGATCATCACGTTCGCACCCGGCGCCATGCCGGTGGTATCCGTGAGGGAACCGTCCCCGACCAGCACACCCGCGACCTTGGAACCGTGTCCCTGGATATCGGAAATGTCGTTGTTGTCGTTGACGAAATTCCAACCGTGGACATCGTCCTCGTACCCGTTCTCATCGTCATCGATGCCGTTGTCGGGGATTTCATCTTCGTTGACCCAGAACCGGTTGACGAGGTCGGGATGGTCCTCGTCGACACCGGTATCCATCGATGACACGACAATGCCTTGTCCGGTGAAGCCCTGTGCCCATACCGCGGGAGCGTTGATGAACTCCACTCCGGCGGAAATGTTGTCCAGCTCGCCCGGGGAGGGCACCGACTCTTCGGAACGCTCCACTTCATCATGTTCACGTTCACGGTCATAATGCAGCATGCGAACGCCCGGTACCTGCATGAGCGCCTCAACACGATCCGCCCGGAGTTTCACCGCGAAACCATGTGCGATCCATAACGTGCGAAGGTTGTCCGCACGGCCGGCGGAGACTTCGCTTTCCAGCCACTGTTCGGCAGCCGTCCCTTCAAAGGCAAGGTTCTGCTTGAGACGGTTGACCGTGTGGTCTCGACGGTCGATCCAGTTCATCCCTTTCACTTCGGACTGCAGTTGACTGCCCGGGATGCGGTTTTCAATTCCGACAAACAGGGGAATCCTGCTATCGGGCTGTGCCTGCTGCAGTGCACGTTCGATCCCGCCACGCAACTGCACATCGGCCTGTGTTGTTGCGGTCGTGGTGATGCCAAGCAGACTGATCATGAACATCGTCGCGATGAACCGTCTCGTTTTACCCATGGTGAAACACCTCTTCTGACTGCACCTGTCGTTTTCAGTACGAAAGACTGAGGGAATATCTTCTTCAACTGTCAGGTCGCACACGCGCTACTACTGCGTGCAAGACCTGACAGAACATCGAATCTATTTCAACAGCACGGCCTTGCGAACCGCATGAAAACCGCCCGCCTCCATCTGGATAAAATACACGCCGCTCGCATGTCGTTCCGCGTTCCAGGACACATGGTGCGCGCCGGCTCGGAGACGTCCGTTTACCAGCTCCGTCACCTCACGTCCGAGCAGATCATAGACCAGGATCTTCACATCCGACGGCTGCGGCAGGTCGAACGCTACGGTCCCGGTCGGGTTGAACGGGTTCGGATATGGTTCATGAAGCTTGTACGCCTTCGGTATGATCGTTTTCTGCGGCTCCGGCGCGTCAAATGCGTTGTCAAACACCATGATATCGTCCAGCATGATTCCCTGGCCCTGCTGGGAGCCGTCCGACCGTGCCATCAGGAAGAGCATGGCGTTGTCGGCGTCCTCAGGGGCGAGAATATCATAAGTGTACGCAAGGAAATTGCCCCGTGACGTTCCGTGGATGGTCCCGAGTTGTTGTGACGAGTGACCCGGGAAGTTGACTCGCACCTGCAGAGTGTCGCCGGCGGCCAGGTCGTGCTGTACACGCATCGTCAACCGTGCATTGCCCTGCAGCGGGAACATGCTGCTGATGATCATGCTAGTGGTATTCGGTGGGTATCCGCCGAACGGTTGATAGTACCACCGCAATGAGTAGGGCGCGCTTGTGAAGCCGGCGTCCGACAATGCCCACGGCCACCCGATGGTCACCCAGCGCTCCGACAGGCTCGTCGAATCCTGGAAGGTCTCGTTGAAGGCAATGGTCCCGATGAGAATGTTGATGGTGTCGCGACCGACCACCACTCCCTGTGTCTCGAACCGCAAGGGCAGGGATATCTGGTCGGCAAAGCTGACATCGTCCGAGACTTCGAACAGGAAGGCTCCGGACAACGGCCCGCTTTGCCCCGGCTGCAGCTCGTCCAGGGTCTGTTCATCTTCCAGCACGGTCACGTTCGGGTCGGAGTCAAGCAGATAGGCAGTCATATCGGTCAGCAGACCCTGCCCGATGTTTTCCACGTCTACCTGCAATTCGATCGTTTCGCCCGGCTCGACATAGCCGTTCTCATTGCCGTCGGGCGGGGGATCCGACACGCTGTAGGATCCGACCTGCGGCAGAGGTGCACGCACATGCATTGAGTAGGGCACCCTTCGGCTGTACCCGCCGTCCGCCTCCAATTCGACATTGATACGGATGGTATGTCGTTCGGGTGCGCTGTAGGAGACCTCCATCAGAAACGGCAACCCGGTCATGTACGCCATGGTGCGGGGTTCGACGCCGCCCAGGTTGACCTGATTCACCTGGAAGTCGATGAGAGTATCTGCAGAGGTCAGAGTGATGGTTACGTTGTCGGCCGTTTCGGTGCCGTTGTTAAAGACGCGAGGGATCAGGGCGACAGTTTCCCCGTTGTCAACCAGGCCGTTGCCGTTACCGACCGTGCCGAGGCTGCCGTCATCAATCACGCCGAATTCGGCGAGACGCAACGCCCGGCCGGTGGGATGTCCGCTCGTGGTGAAGCGATACGCCCAACCGTCATGCGGCGGCTCGATGACTTCCTCCGGGTAGTGGGTTGCATAGCGAATCTGCAGACCCGATGTGTTGTCCTCATTGCGAATGCCGGTGGTGGAGAAGTTTTCGTCCAGGTCCGTATCGGCGAGGGTTTTGTACTGGAATTCGATGATACCGTCGCCTGTATCGGTCTCCCACTCCGCGGGATCGTACAGAATCGCCTGGAAGGACAGGGTGCTGTCAGCGTTGAAACCATACTGGGAATACATGCGCGACCACTCTACGATCACGCGGTCCCAGGTTTCATCGTAATAGTAGACCACATCGCCGCCGCGGCGGTTGAGGTCATCCCAGAACGGTGCGATCATATGCGTCGGTCCCGGCCCGTCCGGGAGGTTCCAGTTGCGGAAACTTTTTTCGCCGGTGTCGCCGGGTTTGAGCCACCCATTGGAACAGACCGTGATCTGATCGTAGTCTTCGCCGTAGTAGGTGAAGGTGAAGGGCAGTTCGATGACAGTGCTTGTGTCCTGTTCGTCGCCGTCATCTTCCAGGTCGAGTCGTTCTCCCCCGCCCCCGAAGACCGGATCGATTTCCAGCCAGTCGAAGCGCGGTGCATGGAAGTAGAAGGAGTCGGCCGGTTCATAGGCACGGTAACCGAAGCGGTCGCCGGTCAGCGGGTCGGTCAACTCCGCTTCCTGCGGGATGAATTCGAAGGTACCGGTCTCTTCGCGGCCGGAGTCGTAGCTCATGGTCCAAGTGATCGGGTAGGCTTGCCCCGGGTAGGCGAAGAAGGAGCTGCGGATTTCGAACTCTTCGGTATCCGCGGTGCCGCCTGCCGGGATGGACGGCAGCGGCGATGCATCGTTTTGAAACGTGATAAAGGGCAGTTCGCTTGAGAGGCTGAGGGTACCGCTTCCGGCATCAACCGAACCGTTGTTTGCAAAGCTCAGGCTGACGCTGTACATCACGCCGACCTCTTGGCCGGTGATGACCGGCTCGACCGGCTCGAGGTGCGGGGCTTCGACAGTGAAAGGCAGACGTACGGTCGTTTCATCGCCGCTGTCGAATGCCACGTTCAGCAGCAGACCGGGATCGAAACCGTCCGGGGTGTTGAGGTCCACGGTCAGCTGATGCTCAAGTTCTTCTGAAAGCGAACCGGGGCCGCCGAGCGCATCGTAGCTCACCGGATCGCTCTCGATGGTCACACCACCTTCCAACGTGGTCAGCGTCGCGGTAAAACTGCCCTGGTTCCCGGTGCCGTTGTTGATCAGGACGGGTGTGAGGGTAACCGTCTCACCCGGCTGAGCATCGCCTTCGAAGGTCAGCTCGCTGAGGCCGACCGAAAGCGGGGCCTCGACCACTGCGATTTCATGCAGCATCGGCAGGGCGTTACCGGTATGGGCGGTCACAAAGAGTGTGTCTTCCGCCTCAAGTTCGAAGCCGCCCATGTCGAATCGTACCATCCCGCCCGCATCGCTGCGACGTGTGACACCCTGTTCCCACAGCTCCGAATAGAGGGTGATGTTCACAGCTTCCAGTGAGGTGCCGTTCGCATCCTGCACCTCAACGGAGAGGTCCGTGGAACCGACGGCGAACTCATCGGGCGCTTCCACGACGAGTTCCACCGGTTGCTCGGTGCGGATGGGCAGTCCGGGATCTCCGAGAATGTTGTAGGTGAACAGGTAGAACCAGGCTGAATTGGTGGAGAAGCCGGGATCCTGGTTGTTGGGGAAACCGTTCCAGACGGCGAGTTTGCCGCGATGGACCATGGAGCCCATGCGGTTCATGCCCTCATGCAGCAATCCCTGGTAGATTCCCATATCGATGGCGTTGTTCCACTTGGTGTGGGTGTCCAATTCACTCGGACCGACAAATGCAACGCCTCCGGTCGGTCCATTGGGGGTACCGGCACGCAGAAAGGCTTCGCCGAGGCAGGGGTCTGTGGGATGATCGAACGCGCCTGTACCGCAGACGATGCTGGTGATTACAGGTGTACGACCGCTGTTGGACAGCTGCGTCACATCCTCGGAGCGATAATCCGGCAGCGACCATCCGCCCGGGGAACCGAATCCCCGATAGTTCACCAGGCTGACGCCCTCTTCAATGACCGTGTTGATCGGTTCCGGGTTGAGAGTCGGGGGGAACCAGACCGAATCCACCTGCGCAAAGCCATACTCGAGCAGCTGACGACGTACCCAGGAAGAGGTCAACCCGGTGGAACTGTAACGGTTGTCGCAGATGACCAGCCCTTTGTTCATCCATTCGTGATCCCCTCCGTTGCCGATGCCTTTTTCGTACCTCACCGTTTTACGGGAGATCACGGTAATTTCCTGGATGCTGGAGATCGACCATCGCCCGACCCACAATTCCGGCCAGGGGTCGTCTCCTTCAAGGAGGGCGTAGCTGTGATCGGTGATCACCTGGCCCCAACCGGGATAGTTGCTCTCAATGATATCGCCGGGAATGGGTGAAGCGCCCAGCTCCGGATCGCCGACAATGAGCAGGTATTCCGGCTTTGGGTCGGCCTGCTGCCAGGCTGTGAGGACATCGTTGCGCACGGACTGGTAATTCGGCGAGCCGGTGATTTCCAGGATCTCGACGGAGTGCCCCTGCTGCTTCTTCCACAGGATCCATTCCTGGATGTTTGACATGAACGCGGGGTTCATGAGCACGAGATAACCGCCCGGGCCGGCCGGTTCACCAAGTTCGTCCAGCTCCCCATCGGTCATGAACCGTCGGTAGAGAGGCAGAAAGGACTCGGCCGGTCCCGTGGTGACAGGCTCCACGCCTTCATCGGGAACAGGTTCGAGTTCCACACGGACCTCGTCCAGCATCACCCAGCGACCGTCTTGCTTCTCAAACGGAAAGACCTCCACGGGTGTGGCGGCAATATCGCGGAAAATGATGCGTTCGCCCTCACGTGCGACCGGAGGCGCATGCAGGCGTCCACTCTCACCTCGCCAGACGTACTCAAGTGCCCGGGCAAACTCAGCGGGTAGTGTAACCGGTTCGCCTTCCGCAACCCAACCGGTGACTTCATACCTCACCCCTCGTGGTGAGGGTACCAGTGTTCTGAACACCAGCGGTGCCTCCCCGCCGGCAACCTCATCGGCCTGGAGGCCGAGCAGACGGGACTGTGCAGCATCGTCCCATCTTGCGGTCACCGCGAGCGGCTCGCCTGAAGTGCCCTGTCGAACGAATTGCACGGGGTCGGACGACAGGATTGCAGCAGTGGGTGCATTGCGGGCAGAACAAAGCACGGGCAGGAGCAGTGCGAGAAGCAGCAGGTACGTGGTGCGCATGATTTGTCCTCATCACGGGGTGGGTTCGACCCGGAGGATCGTTCTCACCATGGTATGGTCGGCTCCAATAAATGCATTGTATCCTATATAAAGTAGGAGAGGGTTGCAGGTGTGTCAATGAATGGTGGACGGAACACTAAAAGTGTGAAGAGGAGCTTTCCTGTTCCGGTTGATGGGACGCCACCATCGCAGCCTTCAGATCGAAGTCTTCCGGGAGCCTGTTCGGGGGCAACGGTCCTGCGAAGGTGTCCTGCCACATCCTTACACCGGGGTTTTCCAGCAGCACCCGACCGGGGATGTAATTTTCCACGAGGAACAGCTCCAGCTTCTCATCCCTGATGTATTCGACCGGAGAACCTTTCAGCTTGAGCGGGTCGAGCCGGCGGCCGTCACGGAACGCTTCATAATGCAGATGGGGGCCGGTCGCATGGCCGGTGGAACCCACAAATCCGACCACCTGCCCCTGCTTCACACGAGTGCCGACTTTCAACCCGCGCGGAAAGCTGGAAAAATGGCCATAACGAGTCTCGAAGCCTGTACCGCTGTGCTTGATATGCAGCCAATGGCCAAGCCCGGGATCGCCGTACTGTTTACGCGTGATCACCCCGTCGCCCGCAGCGACCACGGGGGTACCGTGCGGGGCGGCGAGGTCGATGCCCCGGTGCATCCGGTAGCGTCCGGTGATCGGGTGTACCCGCATGCCGTAGCTGCCGGTGAGCACGAAGCTGGTTTTGAAGGGCGCTCGCAGCAGACTGCGCCGCAGGCACTGCCCCTGCTCATCGAAAAACTCACCCCCGCGTTCGGATTTCGGGTCGGGACGCCACACCGCTGTGAGGGTGTCCTCTCCCTGCACGTAGTTGGCCGCCAGGATGCTGCCGTAAAGGGGGTCCTGCCCTTCACGGAAGATTTTTTCGATGATCATGCTGAAACGGTCGCCGACACGTGTTTCCGTGCTGAAGAAATGCACGAATTGAAACACTTCGATGTATTTCATCGCGGCTTCGGCATCCCCTCCCGCCTCCATGAATGCTTCGTACAGGGTGGAGCTGATTTCACCGTTCATACGAACCTGGACGGTATCGGCGGGGATGGTGTCGGTGTAGGCCTGGAACTTGAGTGGTCCGGTGCGGTCGACACGGTAGCGTACCGGGGAACGCGGCAGCTCCAGGACCAGCCGCACGAGGCCGGAATCCGCCATGCGTACCCTGACATCCGTGCCCACCTGGATGCGTCGCACATCGAAATTGTGTTGCGAGAGCATGTTGACTGCGAGGACCTGGTTCGACGGCACCTCGAATTCGTTCAGGACATCGCCAAGCGACTGGCCCGGCTTGAAGGTAGTGCTGTCGGTGAACTCAAGCGTTTCGGGCAACTGGAAGCCCGGCTTGCCCCGCGGAACCGGGGTACCTTTCCGTTCCTTCTTTTCGCCGTCCGCCTGCTGCTTGTTCCCACATCCCGGCAACAGGCCGGCCGCGGCCGCCATGCTGAGCATGAGCACCATCGTAATCGCAAATCGCCAACTCTTCGGCATCAATTCCCTGCCTCGTTACTCTTCGCTTACATGAATCCCTGCTGCCTTACCGCTTCTTCGCGCTGCTCACGAGTAAGGTACCCCATTTCGACGAGGATTTCGCCGAGCATGCCCTTGGACGTGGTTTGGTACTTGACCGCCTCATCACGCTGATCCTGGGAGATCAACCCCTTTTCCACCGCGCACTCGCCAAAGAGTTTCGCCCCATCGGCATTTTTCTGGCATTCCAGCACGTCGTCCACCTGCCCGGGCGTGAGGATACGGAGGTGCATCATCACTTCGCCCATCCTGGCACGACCCTTTTTCTGCAATTCGATCGCTTCCTGCAGCTGCGCTTCGGTAACATACCCCAGGTCCACTACCACTTCACCAAATTTGGCGGCCATTCCTGCATCTCCTCTCTACCAGTTTTCCCGCTTCGACAATCGTGCAATATACGAGTTCATTGCCCCGAACGCAGTACCCAGACACGTGACGGTACCACCCAGGCATCCTTGAATCCCTGTTCACGTGCTTCGCGAGCCTTGATGTCCGCATCTGTACGGTTGGTGAAGTTTCCGGCGCGCACCTTGTAATTGGGACGTTGGAACACGACGTAGACGCTGTCAAAGAGCGCCTCGGCCGATGCCTTCACCTGGTTGGCCCGTGTTTCCGACCCCGCATTCACCAGCTGTACACGAAATCCCTGCACCTGCGTGGGAACGAGGCGGTGTTCCCTTGATGCGTCGGACGACCTCGCACTGACAGCATCGCCCCCACCCCTTGCGCGGCGGATGGGTGGATCGTAGATCGGCCTCCAGTCATCCCCGCCGACCGTATAGACATCCATCTCTGCCTGACCGGTACCTGTCTGTGTGACTTCCTGCTTCTTCCCGGTTCTTTTCTGCTGCTTTCGCTGATCAGAGCCGCCTGTTCGACTCATCTCGGGCGAAGCCGCACACCCGCTCAAGACCAGAATCAGAGCGATACTGAGCACAAGGCCCGCCACAATCGAACTCGTCTCGTGTCGATGATGCAATCGCATACGCCTTCCTACCGCAGTTTAACCAGTCTGTGTGCCGCCTGCGAATCGGGTGACATCACTCGTAGAATATACACCCCGGACGGCCCGGGTCGCCCGTCCTGCAGCCGTCCATCCCAGAAAAAGGTGTGCCGTCCTGCCGGCACGACATACCGATGGAAAAAGACCTCGCGGCCCAGAACATCGTAGAGGAAAAATCTCAGCTTGCCGCCCTCAACCACCGTTACTTCCCACTGCACACGTTCATTAAACGGATTCGGCCACACGGAGGAGATGATGAAATCGGACGGCAGTACGGAAAACTCGTCCAGGTTGAACACCATCGTCTTCGCACCGACCCGCTGAAATGAGACCGCTCCAATAAACGCATTGGCGCCGTACCACTCCCGGCCCTGCCGTAACGGTCCAAATTGCACTTCGCCGCCGTCTTCCACAGCAGCGGCCGGGAGGGCTTCGGTGCTGTCATACAGACTTACCTCGATTTCACCGGCGAAAGGCTCGGTTCGGGCCGCGACCATGCCCCAATACCCTGCCTCCGCGCTGTACTGTCCACCCGGCGAAAGGGTCGGCAGTTCGATCATGGGGTACCAGGCCGCCTCTTCCCACCCGAAGCCGGGCACGGAACGCAGACCGGTAAACAGGCTCCAGGCAAACCAGGTCGATGCGATGTTTTCCAGGTTGTCGCCATTCTCCACCGCCTCCAGCAGGAAGTATTCGAGCAGGTTGCCCGGCCGTGACTCAAACCGCTCCCACGCTTGCCGGACAAGGTCCGGACCGTGCAGCTGATCGAGCATGAAGAGGAACAGGGCGGTGGCGTACTCACGGCTGCCGTTCTCACGCAGCAGCGGTTCCTGCGGGTCCTGAAAATAGGTTGAGAGGTAGTAGTGGTAATCGTTGATATCGTCAAACGCGACATCTTCCATCCATACCGAGGACCATTCATATCGTCCGATCTGCAGGGGGGCGTATCGATAGCCGAACTGGATCACATGGAAGAACTCATGGGCGAGGGTGACCCTCAGGGCATCGAGGCCCTTTGTCAGGAACACCGGCTCCTGGAAATCGTTCTCGATGACCATGTAGGATGCAACACCCCGCCCGCCCGGCTGTTCGGGAACCGTCATGCCGTAGAAGAGTCGCAGGTTTTTCATGTAGACGTCTATGACACCGTCCTGGTCCGGCGGGGGCGGACGGTAGCCCATTTGATCGATCTGGAGCTCCCACATGCGATCAAGAATCGAAAGGGCGCTGTCCACGGCCGTTTCAACCGTCGCATCATCTCCGGACCGCGCGTAGTGGACATCAAACCGCCCGGAGGGTGAGCGTTTCACAAGGGGCAGCACCGGCCTCTGTTCCACACCGAGCAGCGGACTTTGCACAACCGACGGGGTGCCGCAGCGAACCGCGCCTCCGTTGCAGACATGCTCGATCAACGCTTCCCCCGGTTCGCCGGCAAACGCGGAAGCCGCCGCAATGCTTGCGAAACCAAACAGGAAAACAACGTAGCGGTGCAGGATTGACAGGTTGCGCCACATGGATAACTCGTACAGACTCAACGTAAGCGTTCCGGATTAAGGTGCGAGGTTGAGCGTGCGGTCTGCAAGTGAATCAGTCGTCTCCCTCGCCGGGAGGGCGCAGAAAGACCATCAACAGCGCGGCGATCATCAGGGGAGCACCGAAGAAGAGGCCGGGCCCCGGCACTTCACCGAAGAAGAGATAGACCAGGATGGATGCGCCGATCGGCTCCAGCACCACCGCCGTGTTGACCGTAAAGGCCGGCAGGAAGCGTGAACCCCAGTTG
>WJJA01000541.1 GCA_014729955.1 bacterium | reverse complement strand
GGTTCATGGTGTGTTGTCAGAAGAGGGTTGATATGCTGAAACGCCGGCTGCGTGGCGGTCGAGAACAGCACGGTGCTACTGCAGGTCTGCGTCAATCCTGTTAGTGCGCCGAGCGTCGGGATGCTGAGGGGGGCGGGCAGGGTTTGCACCTCGTCAAAAAGCAGCACCGCCCGGCACATGTTATGCAGCTTGCGGCAGGAGCCGGGACGGTTGGCGAACAACGACTCCAGGCATTGCACGCTGGTGGTGACAATGATCGGCGCATCCCAGTTTTCCGCCAGCTGCTTGCGTCGCGTTTCACGTTTATCGTCATACACAGCCGGATCTTGTGCCGTGCCTGCATCGTCCGCGCCGCCCGGAGTTCCACTGTGGTGTTCGAGAATGTAATCCGGGCCGAAGACCGGTTCGAACAACTCGCGCAGGATGGTTGCGGTCTGATCGATGATGCTCAGGTACGGAAGGACAAAAATGATCCGTTCGAGGCTATGTTTTGCTGCATGACGCAGGGCGAACGCCAGCATGGCCAGGGTCTTGCCGGCGCCGGTGGGGGCGGTAAGCGTGAAGGTGCCGGGGTTCGAGTCTGCTGCTTTGAGACAGACACGACGCAACTCGGAGCGAATATCCACCACCGCGCTGTTGGCTTTCGTTTGCTTTTCAAGTGCAGCGATATGACGGTCCAGGATCTCCTCGGCCTGCGCCGGACGAAGCGAGACGCCTTCAGGCCGTTTACCCCGGAAATGCTCCTCGGTGTCGAGGTAGTCCGCATCGACGAGGCAGGAAAAGAGCATGCGAAGCGGGAGCAGGCCGGCTGCACCGAGATTGGTACCCAGCGGCATCAAGGGACGGGGGGGATCGGGGAACTCGCAGCCATCACGCAAAGCTCGTCGCTTCAGAATGTCTGTATCCGTCTCTGACCAGAGGATATCGGCTGGATACTGCTTCTTCTGAAGGTTTCGAAGGGTGCTGACGCATTGCAAGCCAATGTGGTGTCCGTGAGCAGCCCACATCGGCGCCAGGGCAGCGAGTCCGAATTCTTGCAGGAGCAGAGCCGCGCCGGGGCTGCCGTGATCGAGTGCACGGACGCCATCCGGCAGAGGCTCTCCCAATAACCGCGACTGGAAGAGTCGAGAGTATTTGCCTGCGTCATGCGCAAAAGCTGAGGCTGCTGCAGCATCGGATGCCCCGAATGCTGTCGCGAAGCGTGCGGACAACTGTGCAACACGGCGGATATGATCACGCAGCAACTGTTTTTGCCCATCTATTCCTTCGCTATGGGCGTACCATTGTTCTTTTTCCGTTGCATAACTGCTATCAGTCGTGGCAGGAGAATGCTCGTCTTCTTTCATGAGTGGCTCCACCTGTCTGGATCTGAGTGGTTGAATTCTCTTAACTTCACTTGTTTGCTCTCAAAAGATACACCAAGATCAGAGTAGATGCCATCACCGAATGTCGCTTGTTCGAGCCAAATTCGTCCCTCCCAGTTCTGACCATACCAATAATACCGAACCAATTGTAAACCGAAAGATCTGACTGAACCGTTTCGTTCAACGATCGACAAGGATTTCTTCTTTTGCCCAACCGTTTCACAGTTCTTTGTCCTGCGACCAAATCATTGTTTCATGAGGATGCATATTGGGAACGGTGTCCAGAATCTTACTCGCCGGACATCCATGGACGATAGTCCATAGGGATATGGTCGGGCACAGCGGTGTGTCGTCGGGAAGGAGGGTTGACCCGCGGTTGGCGCAACCTGAGGTAGCACTTGCGGAGTCATCCCGCGGCAGGATGAATGATAGGAGTACGCTGACGGAGAATGTAGCAGTTGCGGATACGATTCACCCCGTCTCTGGCGAGGGATAGTGCTCGTTCAGATGCAGTGCCGTCGCAATTGCCCGGGCTGTAGCGATCAGCCGCCCTTTGTTCACCCGGATGTACGGGATGGATGCCCGTTTGCAGGCTGAATAGAGCTTTCCATCGACGGCATGGGACTGGAACCCGGTTGCGGCCAATACGAAGTCGCATTTCCCATCTGCGATCTTTTCCGTGACCGACTGCACCGCGCGCGGACCTCCTTCGCACCAAATGATATCCGCGAATCCCAAGCCCACTTTCAGCATCGCCTCCAAGTCGGGATCGTTGCGGTTGCTGACGAAAATGACCACTTGGTCCCGGGTATGTGGTCGTACCAGTTCAAGCAGGTGTTCACCGGCGTCCTTGACGGTTTCCTTGTCCTGATCACTATCATCAACCGGCAGGGATGCGTCCGGCTGCTCGTCTGGTGCAGCCGCTGTTTCGTCCTGCCTGTCCGCTAGCCCGGATATTTCACGAGTTTAAAGTACGTCATCTGCTTTGTTCCGAAGGATTCGCGGTATTGCCATACGGCTTCATCCTTCGCGCCTCGCATCTGACGCACTTGGGACCGCCCGAAGGGTGAATGAATAAATGGGTATTTCTCTTTTACGTCTGGGTACAAACCGTCGCCGGGAGGAAGTGACAAATTTAGGAACATCTTCCTGTAAAACCAGTCCTTACCCTAGATCGCTTTCCTCATTCATGAAATATTCGGGATAGTCTATCGCTCTCCCTGTCAAGGCAGCATTTGAATCCGTAACGAGGCTTGACTTCAAGCGCCGTGACCATTGCACCTTGCAAGTCTGCATCAACACAACGGCGGATGGTCGATTCGAATTTTTCGCGTTCTGAAGATGACAAAACCTTTCTTCATCCTTACATTGCACCATTGTCGAAAAATGGAATCAGACGGAAAAGAAGCATGCGCAAGAGTTTAATTGCCTTTATACTGATACTGTCGGGGATGAATGCTGCCGGGCCATCCTATGCGAACCGTCTCCAGGAAGAGATCCTGTGTTCGTACGGACCACTGGTGACCAATGTAGTTCCTTTTTCCGAAGACGGTCGGTTTCTGGGCAAGCTGTTGAAAATCTGTTTCGACTCCAGTCAAACCGATCGCTATGTGGAAATCATTTCCACAAAACATGACTATGTATTTGACAGGTTCAATGTCAGATCATGTCCGGGTATCGGATCACTTAACGGGTATGAGCTTGTTTACAGCAATTTAACACGGCACCCGGACAGCAGTTGGCATATGGTTTTCTCGATTAGAGGAGAAAAAGAAAAGCATTCTGCTCTTCTCAATCTTCAAAACGGCGAAATGACGGTTGTCGAGACTTATCAGAAACCAGACAGCATAAGTAATCCCGTAGATTGGGATGCAGGGCCTTCCAGGGGAAAGTTTTTCCAAACTAAGGAAGGGGGCCCGGTTTACTACTACTTGCAGTACTACACCGGTGTCTGCAAACTCCCCCGCGAATTGACCATTTACAACACAGCGGATTGGTCCGAGCCGCTGTACCATCAAAAAACCTCCGCCCCATTTTATGTATCAGATTTTCATGATGTTAACGGCGATGGTGACCTGGACATGTTACTCGCAAGCAGCTCACCCAGCAATAACGCACACGGTCCTTTTTCGGACAGGCATGTCTGGTTCACTACCCTGGATCTGGAGCAGGGTATGCTTTGGGAGAGCAGAATGCCTGCCGGCGGCGGAACAGGTTCGATCTGGCATGAAACTGGAAAAGATTACCTGTGCGCCCTCTACTACGTATTTGCATTTCATGGATCAGATGGTGAGTTCAGCTACTTTTATCATTTTGAAACAGAAACCGGAAAACTTCTATCCAGAACGCGTTTTGAAGGAAGACTCGAAAGGTTACGCAACAATCCCAAAAATGAATTCTCCTACTACATGATGGATCTTCAAAATGATAGTCTGGTAATCTTCGACAATAGCATTGAACCTGTTCTCAGCCTTGGTAGCATAGACGACATCTCTTATCTCGTTGGTATTTTTCATCTGGGTCAAAACAAACATGACTACATCAAATATATGACATCGGAACAACAGTATAAGATGATCAAGCCGGACGGCACAGAAGTCTGGCGTGGAGACCTGCAACTTTTACCTTATAGTCAACTGAAGGGATTGCACGACAACGAAGGAGTTCCGCTGCTGCTCGCCAGAGATGCCGAGGGACAATTCCACCTCGTGCGATTTGCCAAACGCCCGTTTCTTGCCTGGCTGATCTCAACTCACTACCGCTCCCTGGCAGTGAGTTTCGCCCTCTTGCTTGGTGTCCCGGCGCTCTATTTCGGAAACCGTCACCTCAAAGATCGTCTGAGAATGGAGAGGCAGAGACGTGAAGAGATGCTGCTCCGCGACAAGAACGACGAACTGGCAGAAAAGAACCGCGAAATTGAACGGATACACACGGAACTGCAAACGGCCTATGCGACCCTGAGCCGCCAGTCAGACGCTGTCCTCTCCACATTCAATGCTGTACAGGATGCCCTGGTGAAAGTAAATCGGAATCTTGATGTCCTGCTGGCAAACAATTGCTTTTATGACCTGTTCGATGTTGAAGATCAGTGCAAAGACACATGCAACCTGGCTGACCTGGTTCCGGAAATCAAGGATATCCTGCATTTAACGGCTCGCCAGACATTGGAAGGTGGATTACCGGTTCGCAGCTTCCAAATCGCCGTGACGATAAACCGAAAGAAACACGTCCTGCTTTTGGACAGTACAGAAG
>WJJA01000540.1 GCA_014729955.1 bacterium | reverse complement strand
CACAGGTTCGATGAGGTAGGCGTGTTCCACGGCGGGCCCTGGGAAGATCCATCACGTTTGTTGCCGCGTCTTGTGGCCGTCGGTCTGAAGGGCGAGGGCGTGTACCCGATCATCGAAGCCCTGAGCGAACTGCGGATGATCGCGATCGCTGACGGACGCGAGGAGCACGATTCACTGGACGCCGACGAGGCGACCGAGTTTCTCGCGGACGTCTGCGTGCTGAACATGGACCTGATGTTTCTGGAACCGACCGAAGAAGTACGTCTTCGGCCAAGACCGTTTCAGCGCGCGGAGCGGCTGTTCCGTGCCATTCGCAACCACATATCGATGGAGGGATTCGGCCACAGCCTGGTTGAAGAGATTCGTCTGATCTGCGCCCAGCGTCCGATTGTCACACGCCGTGTCCGGAAACTGCTCGATCTCGCGGCACAGCTGCCGACGGAAACCGTGGACGATTGGGTCCGGGAGCGTGTCGAGTACTACCTGCGTGCGACACATGCCGTCACGGAAACAGCCGCGCAGGCCGGCGATCCTGAGAGCTACCTCGACCTGCTGCAGACCCTGGAAGAGGATCAACTCCTGAAGGAAGCGAAAGCCTTTGCAGACTCCCTGCATCAGACCGGTTTAAGCAGCCCGATGCACACGTCCCTGCTTGCGGCGATACGAGCACGCATGCCGGAGCACCTCCCTGCAGCGCTCGGCCTGGACGATGTCGGACGGGCGAGTTTCTTCCATGCGACGGATTTCGTCCTGGAACTGCTGGACGCCGCGGTAGCACCCGGCATGCCGAATGTTGTGCAGGGTCTGGCTCGCATGTTGAATCGTGGTCTGCTGCTGCAGCCCGATCTGCGGAAAAGCCTGAATCGACTGCTGAACGTTCCCATTCTCCCGGAGGTGGAAGCCCGTGTGATGTCCACGATTACGGGTGAAGGCTTGACCATCCGTCGAGTGTTGCTCGCCGGTACGATCAATGTGCTGGGCTCGCCGCTGGGCATCGGCCAGGGCAACAACCCGACCTGCCAGGCCGCTCGCGGCCTCAGCCTGTGGAGCCAACATGCGCCCGGGCTGCTGCTGCGTATGGTGGCCACGGCCGTGCGCAACGGCCACATGAAACTGGATTTTGAGGGTCATGAACTCGTCTCGAGCGAACCGATTGACAAGGAAACCGGGAATGTGGTGGACACCAACCTCGACCCCGTTTCCGTGATCCTGGTACCTCACCTCGACAAGCTTTACGCCCAGCTGCTCGCCCTGGCCGCCGGCCGGAAGGATGATCCGCACAGCTGGATCAACCCGGCGATGTACGGTCGCTGGGTCAGCAAAGGATTCGCCGGAGCGTTCAATCCTGTTACCGGTGCGGTGGTAAA
This sequence comes from bacterium, assembly GCA_014729955.1. GTDB lineage: Bacteria > Electryoneota > Electryoneia > Electryoneales > Electryoneaceae > WJJA01. The sequence continues at coordinate 2,361 of WJJA01000540.1, read as the reverse complement.
CCATAAAGACTTCGTACGCAGATTCTATGCCTCCCACCACCCGCACTACAACGGCGGACTGGACATGATCTACCCCAATCCCGTCGGCATTATTATCACCGATGTTCACGCCAAGATGCTTGGATACCATGCCGTGTCGCTTCACCGTGTGGACCGGGTACCGTCGGGTGAATGGCGCGCCTATTTTTACAATCCGAACAACGAGGGACGGCAGCGTTGGGGCCAGGGCATCGCACCAACGGTGTCGGGGCACGGAGAACAGCCGGGCGAATCTTCGCTCCCCGTCGAGGAATTCGTCTCCCGCCTGTACGCTTTCCATTACGATCCAGACGAGACGATTGAACCATCTGCCGTCGAGGACGAAATCGTGGAGAATGTCACAACCCTGGCACGAGAAAGCTGGGGGCGCGAGAAAAGCTGGACCGATCTTGATATGTCCAATCCCATTTTCGCCGGAATCGCACCGGCACCGACAACGCCTACGACTTGAGTAAAACCATGGTACGACACTCTTCCCGGATTGAGCTTAGCCAATCCGCCATGCGACATAATATCAACTTCTTACGTTCTATCCTCGGACCACATACCGATATCGCGCTGGTGGTGAAAGCCAATGCATACGGACATGGGATCGCGCCGATCTTAAAGATGGGCGAGAAAAGCGGGATTGGGCGCTTTGCCGTTGCCTCCAGCCACGAGGCGGCTGAAGTGCTTGAGAATGCATCCGAGCGTACACGTGTGCTCATTATGGGCATTCTGTACGATGAGGATCTGACTTGGGCCGTGGAAAGCGAGTTGGAATTCTATGTGTTCGACCTGCAGCGCCTGGAAAAGGCGGTAACGGTCGCGCAGAAGATCGGCAAACCGGCACGGATCCACCTCGAAATCGAAACCGGCGGCAATCGGACAGGTCTGGCATTCGAGGATTTGGATCGAGCGGTGAAATTGATCAAAGCCGGAAAAAAGCATCTGCACCTGGTAGGGGTCTGTTCTCACCTTGCGGGGGCGGAAACCTTCGCGGCGCATTTTCGTATCGCACGCCAGGTCGAAGCCTTCAATAGATTAAAGAAGCGCTTCGACCAGCGAAAACTTGCACCCGAGATGTACCACCTGGCCAGCTCCGCCGCTTCGATCGCCATGCCGGAGGTCGCCTTCGACATGGTGCGGATCGGCACAGCCGCCTACGGCATCTGGCCAAGCCCTGATGTTTACAACCAGTACCTGTTGCGTTCCGGCCAACGGGAGCTTTCTCACACGCTGACCCGTGTAATGAGCTGGAAAACCGATGTGATGCATGTAAAAACGGTGAAAAAAGATGAGTTCATCGGGTACGGCACCAGTTTCCAGGCATACCGCGACATGAGAATCGCAGTCATGCCGCTGGGCTATGCGAACGGGTATCCCCGCGAGATGTCAAATCGCGGCCATGTGCTGATCCATGGAAGGAAAGCCCCCGTGGTGGGATCGGTGAATATGAATATGTTCATGGCTGATATCAGCAGCATCCCGGATGTGCAGATCGGCGATGAAGTGGTCCTGATCGGTCGACAGAAACGCAATTCGATCTCGCTTCGATCCTTTTCCGAGTTTTCTTCGGCCCTGAACAACGAATTCGTCAGCCGACTCCCGGCAGCGATTCCCCGCACGATTGTCAGGTGATCGGGAAGAGAGCCCGTGTTGTTAAACCAAGCCCGATAACCTTTTGGTCAAATCCGAATAATGGCGGGTGAATCCGGACGTCGAATCCACCCGCCTTCCGTAGTTTTACTGTTGCATCGATTTCATCCACTGCTTGAAGGCATCCATCATTTCTTCTTCCGTCATGTTCTTCACCCGTGAAGCAATGGACCAGACATGACCGAACGGATCGATTACCTGGCAGTAACGGTCTCCCCAGAACGTCTCTTCCGGTTCCATCATCACCTTCTGCACACCGGCTTCTTTCACACGATTGAACGCCGCATCGACATCCTCGACATACAGGTGAAGCCCTATAGCGGTACCGCCGACACTTTCCGGTGATTTGAAATACTCCATCTGCGGCATTTCAATACCCATCATGAAGATCGAGTTGCCGATCTGCATCTCCACATGCATCGGGGGGCCGCCCATGGGATTGTCCATCTTCGACCGTAAGGTCGCCCCGAACGCTTTCTTGTAGTATTCCAACGCCGTCGCGGTATCCTTCACAACCAGGGAAGCCGTAATTGTGTTGTAACCTGCCGGAATCGGATTCACATCGCTCATCGTTGTTCTCCTGTGTACTGTTTCTATGCCGGTCGCATCCTGCGAACCGTACCTGAACAAGTGTACAGGTTTTGGAGTGTTGGTTCCAGAGAGAGGGATGGGAAAGAGAAGATT
>WJJA01000539.1 GCA_014729955.1 bacterium | reverse complement strand
TGCATTCGATCCTTATTATGGCTCAGAGAGCCGGAATCACTTCAACATCAGCAGCTTTCGCACGGCATGATACTGACCCGGGACGACCATACGCAGGAAGTAGACGCCGGAGGCGAGGCGTTCGGCATGAAAGGTCACACGATGCCGGCCGGGTTGGACTGTCGCGTCTGCTAGTTGAGCGACCTCCCGACCCAGCAGATCGAAGAGCTTCAACTGAACGGCCGAACGGTTCGGCACATCGAATTGGATCACGACCGATGTATTGAACGGATTGGGAACAGGATCGTGCAGACGATAGCTGCCGGGCCGGGATTCCACGTGCGACGTTGAAAGCGGGTCTTCCACAATCAACGTAGTCGAAATCGTTGATTCACCCTGCAAGGTGTTGTAGCGAAGGATAACATTCGCGTCGTAGCGGCCGAACGACAGGCCGCGCGCATCGAACAAAAGGTTTGCGCGACGGGTTGACCCCGGTGTGATGACCATTTCATCGGGCGACACATCCAGCCACCGTGCGATGGTCTCATATTCACGTCCGACCAGGAAGTCTCGCCCGTCATCTTCCGTCATCAGTGCTGCGAGCAGCCGGTAGTCCCTGCGCCACTCCTCCACGAACGCCAATCCAAGACACGGCGGAGATCCTGGAGGGCTTAACACGGCACGGAAACGGTGCCCGCCGGTGACCGGGTCGATCTCATGGAGTTCATAGGCGTTGTTGTCCATGTTGCGTACGCATGCCAGCAGCACGGGGCTGCCCTCATGGGTATGATTCATGGTAAGCGCATAGACATGCAATTCGCATGCGATGGTATCCAGCACTTCACCGTTGATGGGATTCAAGACGAGAATGTCACGTCCGGGGTAAGTGGTGTACAACACCGAGCGCACACGATCGAATGCCAGGGCCGTGTTTGAGTTGTAGGGGCCCGGGAATCGGTTGATCCCCGAGCCGGTTTCCGGATTGCACTTGACGATTGAGGGACCGTCCGTACCGTACAAAGCTGAACCGTCCCACGTGATGTCACGCATTCCCACCGGCGTTTCCGTGGGCTGAACCACTTCACCAAGGTAGTTCCCTTCGTGATCGAAACGGTAGATCCGGTTTGGATTGAGGAAATTGAACGATCCTGCAACATACAGACGGTTGGGACCTGCGGCGATGCCGCGCATGATGTTGTCGCCGGTGGAGTCGGAAACGTGCGACACGAGCAGTTCGGTGAAAAATGCGTCCATCGGAAGCAACGGTCGGACTTCGGCTTCCACCTCGACCGGTGCGGTTCCTTCCGCGGTCAGTTGTATGGAGGCGCCGGCGGTTTCGCCGGGAGGGAGCACGAACTCAAGCGATGTTTGATCTACTGTCAGCGATCCGCACTCAAGCAGTATTTCCAGGCTGGTAGTGTCGGCAGAGTCAATCACCACATTTTCCATCTCGATGTGTTGATACGGCGGGTGGTGTACGGTGACTGCCCAGATGCTGTCCGCGCACAGTTCGGGAATGCTAAAACGCCCGCTGCCGTCTGTGCTGTCCGCATACGTGAAGTAGCGCGTGGCTGAGATTGCGACTCCTTGCAACGGTTCGTTGGAATTCGCATCGCGCACGATGCCTCGCAGATGTCCGAACCCCGCATTCACCATGGCCACGGCGGCATCCGCCTGCAGGAGGCCGGCGCCGTAATCGTTGTCTTTGCCGGGAGTGCCGCGTGGAAGGGCACTCATTTGCAGAATCGAGTCGATTTCCACCGGTTCAAGCGAAAAATCCTTGGATAACATCAGCGCGACAACACCCGCCACATGGGGCGTTGCCATGGAGGTGCCTGAAGACAGGAAATAGCCCCCCGTACGAAACTCGAGCGAAGGAATGTCCACGCCCGGCGCGCTGATGTCCGGGATGATCAGCGACGGCCAGTCATGGTAGAATGGGACATCGGTCCAATCGGCAGGTCCGGGCGTTGAGAAGTTGGCGATGGTGTTTACCTGGTTGGTGGCGCCGACAGTGATTACTCCGCCTTGTGAACCTGTCCCTGCCTGGTCCGGGTGCCTCCACGGTGAGGGGCAGTCTCCGGGTGTGATCCGCGGTTGCGGTAAGCCGCGATGGTTACCGGCGGCAGCCACGGAAGTCAAACCGCCGGAGAGCAGCACATTGAAATTGTTACGCCACAACATCCGTTCCGTCGGGTCGCAGAAACGGCCCAGGGACATCGAAATGACATCAGCCCCCTGTTCGAGAGCGAAAAACATACCCTGCCAGATACTGGTAGGAGAATGCCCGACCCGAACCGCCATGATGGAGGCATCCGGTGCTACTCCCGTGCGAATTCCCGCGGTGCCGTCGCCTGCCGCAATGCCGGCGCAATGGGTGCCGTGCCCGTTGTACATGTCCATCGGGTCGAGATCATTGTCATAGAAATCATAGCCGTGGTAAGGAAACTCGCGCCCTCCGTCCCACATGTGGTCCACCAGGTCGGGGTGCGCATAATCCACGCCCCCGTCAATAACAGCGATAACGACCCCCGCCCCGGTGTATCCCCGCGCTCCGGTGAACCACACCTCCGGTGCGTTGATCCGTTCCACGCCCCAACCGAAGCGGTCGATGTTCGGCATGGGGGCGGGATGAAGCGGGGGAGGTTCGCGCGGGGAGTCGTCCATGATGTAACGTATGTCACTCCGTTGTGCGAGCTCTGCGATCGCGAGAGGGGCGGCCTTCAAGCGGATCCCGTTGCAGAGCGGCAGGGACTGGAACTCTGCTACCCGTCCATCGTTTTGCATTTCGGCCAGGTCCCGAAGAATGCCCGCTTGAGTCTGCTCGACCAGGCGGTGGAGTTCCGCGGCGACCACCGCAGAGCGCTCATCGCGCGGCATATCGCGAACCATCGCGTTCAGGCCGGCAATATCCGGTTGCCGCTCCATGATGATATACGCCGGCAGGCTGGAGGAATCCGCATGAGACGCCATCAGGGATCGCAGGCGTGAGTTGATTTCAGCAGAGTTTGCGTGCGGGCAGGCTGACCAGACGACAAGCAGGAGTACCGTGAACCGTGCAAGCAGGCGTTGCATTTGAATCCCCCTTCTCCATGGAGGGCACGTGCGGCGATTCTGACTTGCAGCAGGACCCGTCCATTCCCCCGGAATCGTTCTGTTTTCAATATAACCCTGCCCAAGATTGGTGCCAAACGACCGTTGAATGTTTTTCACATTTCAAAAGGATCTGTTGTGCTGCGTGACCTTCTTGTTCCTCATGTGCAAAGCGCCCTTGTGAACGGTTTCAGATGAGTTGAGAGGCAGATTCCCCCGGGTCGCATCTTTCTGCAACGAGCGGTACATGACGCAGGATTTTGAACGATCCCTCATAGCGCGTGCAACGGGCTACCCCGAATGTTTCATGAATGGAGAGAATATTCTTTTCTAAAAACTATAGTAACAATAAGATAATATCACGACATACAGTTTTTCTCCGGTACAGATTGTGTCCAGGCCAAACTCATTTTTTCATTCCCCCTTCGGGCGGTCCCAACTGTGTCATCTGCATGGTTCCGAAGGATTCGCGGTATTGCCATACAGCTTCATCCTTCGCGCCTCACATCTGACACAGTTTGAACTCGTGAAATATTCGGGCTACCCGTCCCTCAAGTCTAACACCTTCCTTGACGATAGAAGGAGTAGAACCTTTCTGATTTTGCGATGGGTCAGGTGTGCCTGTTTCTGCCGTATCGCAGCAGCACCGGGCCGGCCTGACCGATCATGAGGACAACAGCCGGAACGTCCCGTATGCAGATTTACGGTGTCGATTACAGCCATGCGTGGTTCAGCCGAGGGGTGACCGGGGTCGGGCAGGTGACTCCTGCGATGACGCTCCCCGGCGCGCAAGGTCAGCAAAAGGCGGCGAATGCCTGCCCCTTCTGCGGCGGCACCGGTGAAGACTGTTGTTCAAAACAGGACCAGGCGACGATTTCCACCCATGCACGGGACCGTTACCGTGACACCGCCGCAGGCGATCCTCAGACAGCTGTGCCACAGTCTGCGGCACAAGACACCCCGGACGATGAAACCACCCTCGCACCCCTGCAGGGGCATAGTATTGAACCGTCCATCGCACGCGCTGTCACACCTGGGCAGGAGGGGGATGCTCCCGCACAAGACGCCCCGGGCGATGACAACGGTCGAAGCGCCGCTTCTTATCACGGTTTGAAAGGTGATCACGAAAGCACGCAGGACGATGGCGGGAAGGGGGAAGAAGAGGCCGCCGCAGATAGCTCCGACAAGCGCAAGCCCAACGGCGAAAAGCTAAGCAGTGAGGAAGAGGAGAAGGTCGAGGAACTTGAACAGCGCGACCGCGAAGTACGTCAGCACGAGCAGGCGCACCTGGCGGCTGCCGGCCACCTGGCGAATGGCGGAGCGCGGTTTGAGTACGACCAGGGTCCGGACGGTCGTCAATATGCGGTCGGCGGGCATGTAAACATCAGCTTTGGCGGCGGCGATGAACCGGAGGAGCGCCTTCGTGACGCTGAACAGGCGGAACGTGCCGCCCTGGCGCCCGCGGAGCCTTCCCCGCAGGATCGCAAGGTAGCCTCAAAGGCTCGTCAAGCCGCCAATGATGCCAGGCAGGATCTTTCCGAGGAACGTGCTGAAGAGGCGAAAGAAACCTCTACAGATGCCGATGCAGGCCAATCTTCCGGAATTGGTCGTGCCACCGGAGAAACTCTTGTGGGACGTACGGCCGGCTCCGGAAATGCGACCGGTCACGCAGCATCGAATCGTCCCGCCTCCGGAGACGAAGAAGAATCCTCCGGATTCGGAGGCCCCGCGCAAGCCGGTCCGCAAGTCGACCGATCCCGGGATGAGCACCCTGCCGGCGTGTTCGGTGCAACTCCGCCGGAACAGAAACCCTCAAGCTCAAACCACACTCCGCCGGATCCCGGACAGGGCACGTCGAAGCACGACAGGGATGACATCGCTCCGGACATCGATGACGGTCCTTCGATAAGACAGCAGGGGAAGCTGGAGATGCATCGAATGGCTGCCTCATACGGCGATCAGCGCATCGCCGCCCCGACACGCAACTTCGCCCTCGCCACCATCGGAAGTCGTGTGCACACCTTCGCCTGACGGCATGGTTTCCATCATGGTCTCCTGAAGACATCGCATGATTGACCGGGAGCCGTGTGCGCCCGACCGTGGCATCGGCCTCGCAGCTTCGCGATCTTACCCGAACCGATATGCAATCCTCCAATTCGGAGCGGGTCGATGCTGTTTCCCTATCATGATGACACTCCACGCAAGCGCTTTCCCCTTGTCACATTCAGCTTGATCGGCATCAACGTTGCCGTCTACGTTTTGCAGATCACCATGCAGGAGGCCGAGTTGGCTGCCTTCTACTCGGCCTATGGCGCGGTACCGCTTCGTTTCGCCGAATACCGCTTCTCGGAAGGGCTCGTTTCACCGCTCACCCATATGTTCATCCACGGTAGCCTTGTGCATCTGCTGGGCAATCTCTGGTTCCTGTGGCTGTTTGGTGATAATGTGGAGGATTCGTACGGACCGTTTCGTTTCCTGGGGTTTTATATCGTCGGCGGGCTGGCGGGGATGGCGCTGCATGTGCTTGTGTTTCCCTCGTCACCGGTTCCCCTGGTCGGAGCAAGCGCGGCAATCAGCGCGGTCATGGGCGCCTATTGGGTGTTTTACCCCCGCGCACGAATCGGGATGGTCGCATTCGTTTTCATTTTCATCAAACGATTCCACATCCCGACCTTTGTTTACATGATGTTCTGGTTCGGGTTCCAGATGCTGTATGCGTTCATCGACGCCGTCAACGGCGGGCAGGCGGATGTGGCGTTCAGCGCGCATATCGGCGGGTTTGCCTTCGGTCTGCTCGCGGGCCTGCTGTGGAAGATGAGGCGTGTGCCCGCGTAAGCCCGGCGGTCATTCATTTCTCAACAAATCCGACGGGTTGACACGAATCGCGCGTATCGCCTGCAATGCTGTGGTTACCAGCGCAACGAGCAGCACACCCAGCCCGGCAAGCGCAAAGTCAGGCGCTCCGATGTCCACATGGTAGGCAAACCCTTCCAGCCAGCGGTGCATCGCCCACCAGGCGAGCGGCAGCGCGGCGAGATTCGCGCCTGCGACCAACAGGAGAAATTCTCGTGACAGAAGGCCGAACAGCCCGATAGTCGACGCGCCCAGCACCTTGCGTATCCCGATCTCTTTCAACCGTCGCGTGGAGGCGTGGTGCACGAGCCCGAACAGACCAAGCGAGGCGACCAGCAGGGCCGGGATGCTGAAAAGGAGCAGCACGGTGCGCATGCGTGCCTCGTTGGCATGCAGTTCGGCGAAGGTGCGGTCGAGAAACTCCGTCTCGAGCGGATGAGACGGCAGCACTTCACGCCAGATCTCCTGCAGATCCGTCATCGCGGCTTCTGTGCGGGACGCATCAAATCGAACCACCATCTCAGAGCGCTCCATGTTATGGTGCACCAGGATGAAGGGAGCGATTTCATGGTGCAGCGAGCGGAAATGGAAATCCTTTACGATGCCGATCACAACGGTGTTCATCTCGAACGTCGTGCCGGTTCGTCCGACCACCTCATCGCCGATCATCTTCGCCGCGGTTTCATTCACCATCAATTGCAACTGTGTCGTGTCTTCACGGACATCGAACGGATCGCCTGCGGTGCGTGAAAAGCCCATTACGTCCGGAAAATCGTGGTCCACCATGAGAAAATTGGCGAACAGACGGTCTTCACGTCCTTCGAACCCGAACCGAGTGGTCCAGTTTTGCCGTCCCACTACACCGCCCGCGCTGCTGACCCCGAGTACGATCGGTCGTTCAGACAGCTTTTCCTTGAGAACGGAATAGGCGTTTTGCGCTTCCTTGTTCCGCAGCTTCACGTTCACCAGCTGTTCCTTGTCGAAGCCGAGCCCGGTACGGCTGATGTATGTCACCTGCCGGTTTACAAGGAGTGTAGCGGCGACGACTCCAATGGTGAGCACGAACTGCAGCAGGACCAGTGCGCGACGCAGGGTGAACCCGCTGCGGGCGGCGGGTTTCTCGCCTTTCAGAGCGCGTACCGGCCGGATACGCGCCAGGACGAGGCCGGGGTAGACCGCCGAGAGCATGCCGATGCAAAGCGCCGCGAATGCTGCCGCCGGCCACAGCCAAAACGGGCGTGATCCGGGTGAATCGAAAACCTTGCCGGAAACCTGTTCGAACAGGGGAAGCAGCATTTCAACCAGAGCGGTGGAAAGCAGCACAGCAGCCCCGACCAGCACCGCCGCTTCGACCAGTTGCTGCACGATCAGGTTCACACGCCCGGCGCCGATGGTGCGACGTACCCCCGCTTCCAGCGACCTCTGCAGCGCCTGAGCCGTTGACAGATTGAGATAGTTGAAGCCTGCAGTCAGCAACAGGATCAGTGCGATCGATGAAAAGATCCAGATATAGGCGATGTCGGAATTGGCGCCCAACTCCCAGCGTCGGTGTGAATGCAGATGGATGTCGGTGATCCGGTGGACCCGTGCGATAGAAGGGGGCGTGGCGAGATCGAATGCTGTGTCCTGTTCACGATAGATCTTCATCATTGCGTCGTTGAATCGGGCTTCAAACTCTGCGGGTTCGGTGCCTTCCGCCAAACGGACATAGGTGTACCAGTTCCATTGCTCCCAGTTGGAAGCTGCCTGTTCCACATGGTGGGGTCGAAGCATGCTGAAACGAAAATGAGATCGTTGTGGTATGTCGTCGAGCACCAATTCGATTTTGCGGGTTTTGCTGCCAACGAGTACCGTTTCGCCGATGATATCGGTACGTCCGAAGAGCCTCCGCGCCAGGTGAGCGGTCAGAACGATGGACTCCGGATCACGCAGGGCGACCGCAGGATCGCCGTGCAGTACCGGGAAGTCGAACACATCGAAAAAACTGCTGTCGACACGAAACGGCGCCTGTTCAAACAGGCGTTCCTCGCCGGCCTTCAGCGAAACGTTCATGCCCCAATCCGGCATGAACGCAGTCACCGCCTCCGCTTCGGGGAACTCATTGCGCAGCTTCCAGGCGACCGCAGGGGGGGTGGTGCAATCCTCCATGTAGCCGCCGTCGTCCATGCGCCAGTCGAAACTCACACGGACAATACGATCGGCGTCTAAGTGAAAACGATCATAGCGTGTTTCATCCAGTACATACAGGGTAATCAGCACGCATCCGGTCAATCCCAGGGTCAACCCGAACAGGTGAACCAGGGTCTCGACCTTTCGCAACCGGAAGCGTCGGAAGGTGTGGCGGAGCAGGTGCGGCACCATGGATGTTCTCCTCGCATTTTACTGCTATGGATCAAATCCCGTGCCGGCCGGCGTACTCCCTGTTTTCCTGCAGTTTCCGTGTATGTAAGGACAGGGTCCGTTCGAAGCAGGACAACCTGTGTCCGTTTGCGTACATAGCGATGTGCTTTGCAGAACCGATCTGGTCGGGATTGCCATTCTCGGGCAAGGTTGGCCTGCATAGCTCTGCTGTTCGGGTTTCATGGAAGCGGTGGAAAGAATCGCATGCGGCGACAGACAGGCAGGGCGGTGTCCGGCTGACAGGAGGCCTGCCCTACTCGGGAAAGGGGTCTCCCTGCGAACAGCCTCCCCTGCGTCAGCGACTGCGCCTGCGGCGCACAAGCCCGGTGTATGCCTCATGCGGCCGTCCGTTCACATCGCTCGGCACAGCAGCAGCGTGAAGTCATCCTCGAAGCGGCTGTGACCGGAAAAACTGCGCACAGAGTTGTAGATATGTTTGATGGCATGGTCGAGGCCGCCGTCGGACTCCCCGTCGATGGACTCATGGTCCCGCAGGACTGTCACGATGCGCTCTTCGCCGTACTCCTCCTCGTTGGCGTCCATGGCTTCTGAAACACCGTCCGTGAAGCCGACGAGGAGATCGCCCTCGCGACACTTGCAGGTGCCGGCATCGTAGCTCCACTCTTGCAGCACTCCAAGCGGCGGACCGCCGACATCCAGTTCCTCGGTGGTTCCATTCTGTCGAATCACTCGCGGGTTGTTGTGCCCGGCGTTGACATAGGTCAGCTGCCGAGTCTCGGGGTGGTAGATCGCCGCGAAGAAGGTGATGTACTGTTCCGGATCGGTACTGCGGAATACCTGGCGGTTGACACGCGATACGACTTCATGCAGGGGCAGCCCCAGCTCGCTGATCGACCGCAGCGAGGCTTGCAGGCTTGCCATCAGCAGCGCGGCTGCGGCGCCCTTGCCGGATACATCACCGATGGCGAGCAGGGTTTGTCCTTCCGGCAATGCAATGACGTCATAGTAGTCGCCCGCCACCTCATAACTGGGGATGCATCGCCCGGCGACCTGCAAGCCCGGTGTTTCCGGCAGTTCGGCCGGCAGGAAGCCCTGCTGTACACGGCGCGCGGTGGACATCTCCTGCTCGAGGCGTTCCTTCCCGACCATTTCCTCGCGCAGACGCAGGTTCTCGCTTTCCAGCGCAATCCGTGACGAGATGTTGAGCAGAATGCCAAGGTCTTCCGCCTCGAACGCCGCCTTGTCCTCGGATTTCTGCAGGGCAAGCATGCCGATCAGACGTGCGTGGGCGAACAAAGGCAGCAGCAGGTTGACCTTTCGTTCACGCAGCCACTGCTCTTCATCGGTCGCCAGTTCTACTCTGCCGCTCTCGGTCACTTCGTCCACCACCAGGGGTCGGTTTTTACGCCTCAGTTCGCCGACAAGCTCGCCGTCCAGGTCCACCGGGATTTCGGTACCGTCCGCGAGCGTGAACGTTCGTCCCCCTTCGCGTGCCATGAGCGGGATCAAGCCGTCGATCTGGAGCCCTTCACGCAGCTTTTCCTCGAGGTTATCCCAGAACGCCTGCCGTGACGGGAGTGTGCCGGTCGTATCCAGAAATTCCTTCAGCGCCTTGTTCAATCGTGTCTTTTCAGGGAAGAACACACGTTCGAACCAGCCCTGCAGCCGGGATTGCAGAAGCGCGAAGGCAATCGCAAGCG
>WJJA01000538.1 GCA_014729955.1 bacterium | reverse complement strand
TTGTTGCCCACTTCCTGCAGGTAACCGGTTTCCTTGAAGGTCGGCAGCCACTGGATCGAACGCGACTCCGCTTCGGTCACCACCGGGTCCGGCAGGTCAAGCGTGTCCACCGGGTCGCCGTTCTGGATGATCACATAGCGTGTCGGGTTGGCCAGCGTGTCGATTTCAAAGGGAATCGTCATCAACGAGTCACGGATGCTGTAGTATGCGTAGTTGATGCGATCGAACTCGATCATGAAACTTTACTCGTTCTCAGAGCCGCTGTTGGAGGCGTAGACTCGATAGCCTTCAAAGTCCTGCTGGCGGCTGAAGGGGTCTTGATACGTGCTGTCTTCCGCGTTTTTCTCCCACAGCAGGATCAGATCGCGTCCTTCTGCGGTTGAAGAAACGATCGGCACCGGAGGTGGCGGCGGACCCTGGAAGTCCGGCTCTCCGTCGCCCTGATCGAACAGCTCGTTGTTCACCGTGTAGTCGTACTTGGCCGGACGGGGCACCTCGTCCTCGACCGGATCCAGCTGTCCGTCCAGCTCTCCTTCGTCCGGTCCCGGATAGACGCGGGAGAACAGATCGCCTTCCCAGTCAATGAATTCAATGGTGTCGCCGATGGATTCGGAGTACACACTGTCCAGGCCGGTGTCTTCCCCGTACCAACCGTCATTGTTGGTGTCGAACATCGGGTTGTCATACACCTTCGCCGCCCAGTCGGCATTGTAGTAGAAGTCGTTCAGGTCGAACAGGGTCGGGTCGATTTCCTGGTCGCTCGGCTGTGGGTTGTTGCGATCATGGAACCCTTCCGCGCCGACAACGGCGATGGTCATGGAAAACTCTTCGCCCGGATTCAGACGGTAGACACGGTTGCCGGCATCGTCGATATAGTCGAAGATGCCCAGCGGTCCCCAGGACAGCAGGTAACGTGTGTCGAAACCGTTCGCCAAGTTCTGTGCGTTGGCCGCATCCGCTTCGCGCCACTCATGCACTTCCAGCAGATCGCCTGTAAACCGGTCGCGAAATTCCTGGGGATTGTTCGAGACATAGCCCTCGTAATCGTCCACGTGAATCTGGTCGTAGTCAAACTCACGGTTTGACAGGACGAAATACTTACGGGCATCGCCGATCGGCGTGCCGTAGGTCGCGGTCCAGTCTCCCGGCGATCCGTCGTCCACCCATGCGGGGCCGAAGTCGAAGTTCGGGTCGCCGTTGGAAATCCACCAGTTGAAGGAAGTACGCAGTTTCGGGTTCGGGGCGCGTACAACGCGAGTACCCGACACACCCGGCGCGGTGAAATCGCTGCCTGAACTGACCCCGACTGCGCGACCGTCGTTGTCGACGATATAGGCGGAGTTAATGGTCAGATTGATCGGATCCGTCTGTCCGGGCGGTACAAAATCAAAGGTCGAAACAAACCCTGTGATATCGTCCGTGTGGTAGTTCTGCTCCGCACCGCAAAGCCCGACGTCACCGTCCACGTACAACCCGATATACAGGTTCTTCAGGAACTTGTCCGCGATATTCTTGATCGTATAGTCGATGATGATGAAGTCACGGGCGTAGTTGTACGACCAGGAATAGGATTTCTGCGTGATTCGAATCCCGAGGGGAACGTGCGGTCCGTCTGTCGGATCGTTGATCGCCTGACCGCCCGGTGTCACGCGGTGGGTATCGGTGTACACCGCAATGAAATCCTGTTCGGAGACCGCCGAGTCACTGCTGATGAATTCACCCAGGCAGTTGAAAGCGTTCTGGCGCTGCGTGATTTCAACGATCCCGTTGCCGGGATCGGGCCCGGGATACATCTCGTTCGACTGAAAGTCCTGGGCGTTCCAACCTTCCACCGCAAAGGAAACACGGGGATACTCGAATCCTTCTTCCTGGATCAGGGCCCCGACCCATAGGCCGGCCTGAAAGAGGTACTGCTGGTCGGATCCGCCGGGAAACTCCAGCTGCGGCGCCGGTTCACCGGTACAGGGGTCTTCCTGACCAGAAGTACAGCTGTCGTTGCCGAGGTAGCCCTTGTTGGTGATCGTGAGCCAGATGTTACCCACATCGTGCACACGATATTCCACCTGGGCCTGGCCGGCTTGTGTGTTGTACCCGGCCACGGGCCCCCGCTGCATCGGCTCGGACGTACGCGCCCGGACGTCCGCCGCCGTCAGCAACAGCGCCGCGGCAAACACCAGGGTAAACATCCACCGGATCGTCGAACTCGCTTTCATCATGATATGGCTTCCTGCTGCGTTGCGATGGCTCACCATTCCCCGATCTCCCCGCCGTAGGCGCCAAGATCCGTACCGTCACTTGCCGCTCCGGCACAGGCGCTGCCCGACTGCAGGCTGAAATCTGCCGCTCCATCATCCGGAGAGGGATTGACAAACCTGGGATTCCCCGTGACCTCTGATGTGACGGTCGCCGTGCCTTCCAGCGGGACTGCCGTTTCCGCGGAAGCCGGTACGAACAGGTTCAGATAGCTCAGGGACGGATAGGACGACTGGTGCGCGGAAATGCCTGTATTTTCGAAGAAACTGATGATGCTGTTTTCTACGGTCGGTGCGCTGGTGTTGGTCACCCGAATGCCGTACGGTGCCCCGTACACCGTGACAAACTCAATCATCGGCTGGGACAGGGTTTCGACCACGAAAGCGGTTACCGACGTGTTGTAGATCAGGCTGTTTGAAACATGCGGCGCGCTGTTCCGCATGATATGCATGCCGTACCCGTTGATGTTGCGCAATGTGGTGCGGGTAATCGTCGGGCTGCTGTTCAACTCGCACACAATACCGGCCGTCCCGGCGCCGTCGATGGTCAAACGGTTCACCGTGGGATTGGAGCCGTCGAAACAGTACATACCG
>WJJA01000071.1 GCA_014729955.1 bacterium | reverse complement strand
GATTATTCCACCGGCAACGGTACCATTACGATCAATCTGGACGATCCCGCCATGTCCGGCGATACACTGCTTGTGACGACCGGGTTTTCCGGATCGTTTCGCAGCAATCCGTATTTCGGAGGGCTGATTTATGAGCCGGATAGTGATGTGCTCTACACGTTCGGCGAGCCCTATGAAACCCGCTACTGGCTGCCGTGTTATGACTATCCGTATGACAAGGTGACCACAACAATGACCGTCGAGATGGACGAGGACTATTCAGTGGTGTCGAACGGTTACCTGGTGTCTGAGGAAGACCTGGGCGACGGAATACAGCGCACGGTCTGGCAGTCGGACGATCCCATGTCGACCTACCTGGTCAGCCTGGCCATTTCACCCTATGAAGAGATCGACCTCGGTACCGCCGGCGAGAATGACACGCCGATGTCCGTCTGGGCGTACCCGGGCAATGTCGGCGTAGCAGAGTATGAATTCGGTCGTACCGGGGAGATGATCGAACTGTTCGAAGAGCTGTTCGGCCCTTACCCGTTCAACAAGTACGACCAGACCATGTGCCCGATTTTCGGCGGCTGGGGCGCAATGGAACACCAGACCGCGACCACCTACGGCGACAACCTTGTGCTCGTGGGCAACCGCGCGTTTGAGTTTATCGTGGCCCATGAACTGGCACACCAGTGGTTCGGTGACGAAGTCGGCCCTTTTACCTTTGACAACATCTGGCTGAACGAAGGCTTTGCATCTTACAGCGAAGTGTTGTGGATAGAGTCCTATTCCCCTGCCCTGGCCGACGTTCATCTGCAGACGCAGAAAGAGGCCTATTTCAACCACGACCAGAGCCGTCGGCACAGCCTGTTCAATCCGCCCGACGACCAGCTGTTCAGCACCACGATTTACGATAAGGGCTCCTGGGTGCTGCACATGATCCGGTACCTGCTGGGCGATGAAGACTTCTTGGCCGCGATCCAGACTTACGTCCAGACGTATTCCATGGGCACCGCCGCCACCCATGAGCTGCAGGCCGCGTTTGAAGACCAATCCGGAATGAACCTGCAGTGGTTCTTTGATCAGTGGGTGTACGAAGCAGGGTATCCGAGATACCGCTTCCGTGATCTTGTCGTGACCGGCAATGAGACGGACGGCTACACCGCATCGATGGAAGTGCTGCAGCACCAGAGCAATGCTCCTTACTTCTCGATGCCCGTCCCGCTGGAGTTTGTCTTCACATCCGGCGATACCATCATTGACGTACCGTTGGAAGCGGCAGCTTCGCAGATGGTCGAAGTTACCGGGCTGCCCCACGCTCCGCAGGTGGTCAATTTCGATCCGGAGGGGTGGATCCTCGCGACGGCTTTCATGCAGGAGATGGAAGTGGAGCATGACCGCAGCCTTGAGACACCGAACGCTTTCCATCTCAGCGAGGCGTATCCCAATCCGTTCAACAGTTCGACCCGATTCAGCGTTCAACTGCCGGCGCCGGGTACTCTGCGTGTGTCGGTATTCGACCTGCTGGGGCGTGAGGTTGCTCGGCTTGCGGATGGAACATATCGTACCGGCACCCATGCGTTCCATTTTGATGCCTCCGGCGACCTTGCCGGCGGCACATATATTATCCGGGCGGAAGCGGACGGACGGCGGGAAATCCGCCGTGTCATTCTCCTGAAGTGATTCAGAGCAGTTGAGACGCTGCGGGAGTCACGTTCACACAGTAGACCATCAGCGCCGGCATCCCGAAGAGGGTTGCCGGCGCTGTTTCTTCTCAACACGATTGGCAGTCGCTTACTTCAGCAACACGATGCGACGTTGCCGGCTCCAGTTTTGTACCGGCGCTTCCGCGCGGACAAAATACACGCCGCTCGAAAGGGTCGATGCATCGAACATGAAGGTATGGTACCCCGCTTCGAGCGGTCCGTCATTGAGACGAGTCACCTCGCGACCCATGATATTGTAAACCGAAACCCGGAGGTTTGAAGATTGCGGCAACGCCGTAACAATGCGAGTGCTGTTATTGAACGGATTCGGGAAGGTCGCTGCAATCGCGAAGTCATCCGGTACGCCATCAAATGACAGCTCGTCCAGCCCGGCGATATCCTGGGTGAAGCTGCGGGCATCGGACCATTCGCCTTCCATACCGGCATTATGAATGGCACGCACACGCCAGTAATACAACCCGTTCGGCAGACCTTCCACCTCAACGCTCAACTCCGCGATGCCGTCCGCCTGGTGCACAATCGCGCCCGGGCCGAACATATCATCGTCGGCAATCTGAAGCGTGTAGGTTTCCGCTCCGCCGGCTTCCTCCCAACCAAACGCGAGCGGCGGTTCTTCCACCACCGCCTCATCGCCGGGATAGGAGAGCACCGGAACGCCCATGGAGAGCATAAAGGGGGCGTCGCTGGTGTCGGCTATGGTTTCATCTTCGCTGCTGCCGACCACCACACGGTAATCCGAACCCGGCAGAAGCAGGTCGGGAATGTCCCAGGACAGGTTGCCGTTGTTCATCGTGCCTTCACTGATCACGCCGGCTTCAGCCGCACCGTCCAGGAGATGTATCTCAACAGCTTCCGGGATATTGTCGTCCCATTGCACTGTATGTTCGCTGCCAAGCTCCCACTCTTCCCCGCCGTTGGGCTGTTCAACCACAATTGTCGGGGTATAGGTGATCTCGAAATCTCCGTCGCAGGTATCGCTAACCGGCGGGTCGAACTCCAGCGCTGTAATACGGAATCGTGCATGTTCCGTCGCAGGACCGTTTACTTCCCAGGGGATCTGTCCGAGATTCGGGATGGACTGGACAAACATTGCCCATTCACCGTCCGGGTAGTCCCGGTTGATCTCCAGACGGATGTTACCTTCCACGTACTCCGATTCCCATGAGATCGTATGCTGGTCACCGACCTCCCAGGATTCGCCTCCGTTAGGTGAGGTCATTTGGATGGCTGGAGTAACGATCATGAAGCTCGCATCGGATACGTCACTGACTTGTTCTTCCATATCGTTGGTGCTGATCCGTACACGGGCGTTTTGCGATGAGGGGCCTGTGAGGGTAAACTCATACCGGTTATCGTTTTCAACCTCGTCGTCGACCACTTCCCAATCGCCGTCCGGATACCCGCGGTTCAGCTCGATGGTGAGGTCGCCTTCCAGTGCGAGCGAGTGCCAGAGCACGGCAACCTCATTACCGACAAGCCACTGTTCACCGCCGTTGGGGGAATCGAGCGTCAGGGTCGGATCAAGGATGACTTCTTCAGCCGGTGTGACCCAGTTGCCTCGTCCGTAGGTGGCGGCCACCAGGGCGTTCGAGTTGGCGTGAATCGTCAACTCAGTGACAATCACATTGGGCAGCCCCGTGCTGTAATCCTGCCAGGTTAATCCGTGATCGTCGGAGAAAAACACACCGACATCGCATCCCACATAAATATGGCTCGGGTTATAGGGATGCACGACCACGCAGTTGAACGGAAGGTTGGGCAGGTCACCGGAACGGTTCTCCCAGCTATTGCCTCCATCCGTCGAATAGTAGACTTTTGTACCGCTGGTATAGCCGCCGACCGTGGCCCAGAGGATATTCTCATTATTCGGATGCACAGCCAGGTACGTGGTCGTGTTCCGTGGTGCTGAATGGTAGGTCCAGTTGTCCCCGGCGTCTTCGGTGACCCACAGGTTCCCGCTGTGATCCGCGCCGTAGACGACGTCAGAGTTTGAGGGTGCGATGGCAAGGGAGCGGATTCGATTGCCGGAAATCGAACCGGTCATGTCTTCCCAGTTCGACCCGTTGTTATCGCTACGATAGATCCTTGTAGTACCACGCCACATGCGTCCGGGAATGGTTTCATCCACCACGAACGGCGACACCCATGCTCCGTCCTCCATGACACCGCTGTTGACTTCCTGCCAGTTGTTGCCGCCGTTGGTGGAGCGGTACATGGTTCCGTAATACACTTCGCCCCACATGATATCGGGATCATGAGGCGAGATCGCGCACTCCATGCCGTCTCCGCCCAGCACCGGCGTCCAGTCGTCCTCCACCATCAGCTTGGAGCCGTTGTCCTGGTTGCCGTTCATCACCATGGTGACGGTATC
>WJJA01000537.1 GCA_014729955.1 bacterium | reverse complement strand
CGGAGGTGGCGGAGCCGAAGTCGAACACGAACTGGTCGCCGCTGCCGGACATGCGTTGCACCAGGAAATTGCCCGAGACCTGGGTGAAGAACAAACCCGTCCGTCCGCCGAGACCTTCGGTGGTCAAGGACGTCGGGTTGTTGGTCGATCCCTGCCCCTGGCCGAACGCCACAATCAAGTCCTGGTAAATCCCTTCATAGGTATACCCGAAGGTGCTGTCCGAAAAAATCAGCATCCGGCAGGGTACGGTCGCCAGACTGAAAACACGGTCGGTATTGCGGTCGCTGACATACACCGTTTCCGACTGGTCCACGTTGCTGTCAACGTCGGTCAGTTGCGAACCGGCACGAGTCGTATCCGAGTAAAACACATAGGTGCCCATGTGAGCCGCGATGGAGTCCGGGTCGTCTGTGCCCTGCAGATCCTCGATTACAAACGGGCTGCCGGTCAGTCCCTGTTCCTCAAGCGCTTCCCAGATCTTCTGCGTGTTGTCGATGACATACAGCGAACCGTCTTGCGTGCCACGAAGCGTGATCGTCTGCGCCAGCAGGATCGGGGAATGCTGCTGGTTGTACTGGTTCCAGGCAAACACTTTTTCCGTGCCGTTCACGAGGAAAACGTTCAATTTGGAATCCTGCCCGATCCCGAGTGCCGGGCTGCTGACAGTGTCCATCGCATCGGCAAAAAGATCGTCTTCAAACACTTCGCCGTCCAGGGCGATACGGCTGACACGGCCGTTCGTATGTCCAACCACATCCGAATAATCCAGGACAAAGATCGATTTGTCGCGTCCGATCTGGATATCCGTCGGTTGCCTGAAGTTGAATGGCGCACCCGCCCAGTCCGGCGACACTCGCACAAACGTGGTGTCGTTCGCGCCGAAATCCGCTTCGCTGCCGGTCAAGGATTCGGGAATATCCATATGCTCGCCGCAACCGTAGAGCAGCAGCAGGGTTGCAGCCGTGATGAACGTGAAAGGGAGAATCGAAATACGCTTCATGCCGTATGTCCCGAGCCTTTAGTAGGTGATCCCGATGCTGATGCGGTGCGCCGCGTCGAGCAAACCGAAGTCTGTGTAGCTGTAGTCCGCGCTGAAAGCGATCCCGCGGAAGGGTACACGCACTCCCCCGCCGGTCGACCAGTGGTCCTCGTCTGTGTTCAACTTCAAACCGCCGCGGATGAACAGCATGTCGAAGAATGCGTACTCGGCGCCCAGCTTGAAATTCTCCGCGTTGTCCACCGGATGGTTCAACTGTGCCGACATCAACACACGGTGGTACCCGGAAGCGTACACCGTCATCGCCGTACCAAGACGAAATTCCGTCGGCGGGGCGTAGGCTTGAAAGCTGCGAGTGACCTCTTCGCCGGCATCGTCCGTGTACGTATAAGACCCGTCCGGCGCGGCATTCGGACCGAAGTGCACCAGTGCCACCCCCAGCCGCAGATCGCGAAAGCCGGTCCAGTAGTAGGTCCCAAGGTCCAGCATCATGTTGGTCATGGTATGGCCGGCCAGATCTTCACGAGCATACTTCAGAGTCACACCCCAGGAGAAATTCTTCGTCATCTGCAGGCCGTAGGTCAACCCGGCCAGAAAATCGCCGAAGCTGAAGTATTCGCCCGTCCCTTCCGGCTGATAGGTCGTCGTAATTTCCATGTCCGGAGTGCTCAGCGAGCCCAGGCTGATGCCGATGTGCCCGAGTCGGTTCGGCAGGGGAGTGACCAGGGAGACGTAATCATACGTCACATCGGCAATCCAGTTGATCCGTGTCGCAGCAAAAGCATGCGAGCCTGCGAACAGTTTTTCACGACGTGTTTTCGGACCGCCGCCGTTTTCCCTGCGGTCCGTGTCGTAGGCGTGGTCGCCGATCCAGCGATTCTCGATCTGCGCAACGCCTGCCGGGTTCCAGTACAGTGCGTAGGGATCGTTCGCGATCGCGACATACGCCCCGCCCATCGCTTCCGCGCGGGCGCCGACCGGGATCTTCAGAAACGGCATCCCCGACGTCCCCACACGTTGCCCTCCGAGGAACGCGATAATGTCGCGCGCCTGCCCGGCTCCCGTCAGTGTGAACAGCAGCACAACGGTAAAAACGGTCCGTAAAAGGAAACCGTGCCGTATCCGCTTCAACCTGTCCCTGTGTCTCATCTGCACCTGTCTATCGGTCATCATGCCTGCCTGCCGTCGTTTCAGCGTCTTCATCACTACCACCGGAGGTTCACGCCAAGGAACGCCTGGCGTGGTCCACGGTAGCGGCTCGGATCGATCAGCACTTCACCCTGCGGGTTTTCCCAGCTGCCCGGGTACGGATCGCCTTCGTGGAACGGGCGTCCGGTCAAAGGATTGATCTGCCGCGGAATCTGGAAATTGAAGATGTTTTCCACCTCCACGAAGATACGCAGGGTGCTTTTCGCCGGTAACAGAAGATCCTTGTACAGCTTCCCATCAAGCGTATTCCACCAGTCGGCCAGCTCGCTGTATCGTTCGCCGGTATCCTGCACATCGCCGGCCTCGTTCACCAGCTCTGCCGGTGTGTAGCGCTTCCCGGAACTGCCTTCCCAGCGCAGCGAACCGCCCCAAAGGTCCGGCCATTCGAACCCGAACCAGCGCGGATTGTCATCTTTGCGGACATTGAGAAACATCGAAATCGAACCGCGGAAGGGACGATCCCAGCTCAGGAACTCTTCGCCCAGAGTTTTCTCCTGCACACGGGTATTCGCGGCCGCCTGGATTTCGGCATTCGCGGATGAGCTTTTACCTGTTGCGATCTGGTATGCAAAGTCCACCACGCCGCTCAGGTAGCGCCCCTGCCGTGCACGGAACCGCGCTTCCAGGCCGCGCACGCGGGCATAATCGATGTTGAAATACTGGTAGTAGCTCACATTGCCCAGGCGCGGGTTTTCCGACGATACCTGGAAGCTGGTCGGATAATCGAAAATGTCCTTGTAAAACGCCGTCAACTCGAGCACCTCGTCGCCGGTGAAGCGGTGCTTGATCCCCAGCTCATACATCACCGTGGTCTGCGGGTTGAGGTTGGGATTGCCGAAGAGCTGGTAGGTGGACGGGCTGTAGGACTTCAGCTTGGCAAACACATAAGAGTATTTCGGGCGCTGTGAAAAGTGGCCGTAGTTGAAAAACAGCACATCCGAATCCGTCACCGGGTGGCTGATGCCCAAGCGCGGGCTGAGATGCCACTTCATCGCATAGCCGAACATGTCGGTGGTCTCGTCATGGAAGAGCTGCCTCGCCGCGTCGCTCAGCGTGATCACATCTTCGTCGGCAATCGCCTCTTCCACGTACTTGCCGGGCGCCCAATAGTCCAGCCGCAACCCGATGTTGGCGATCATTCCTTCGAACTCGATCTTGTCCTGCAGGTAAAACGCGCCCGCGAAGGTCGAAGCATTGTACTTGTCGTAATCGCCGCCGAATTCCGTCGCCGCCACCCATGGATCGTGAATATTGAACAGCTGCAGGTCGGTCGCTTCGTACTCGAAGCCGCCCCGCACCTGGTGCTTGTCCAGAATCTTGCTGGTCAGCTTGTACTTGATCTGCCAGGTGTCGTTGGAGTGATCGTGGTAGGTGTCGCCGGTGCCGTCATCCCAGCGACCGTCGCCCGATTCCACGAGAATCTCGCCGTTCGGCAACACCTCGTAGACCACCGGCTCCGTGTCGACCGGCTCTTCATATTCCGTCCAGTGCAGGCGTCCGACGGCTGAGTGTACACGATTGTAAAAATTCCCGACCGTCAACTCGTAGTAGGTTCGATTCGACAGCGTATGGTTCAGATTAAAGGTCTGCTGAATGCCGTCACGTGTGATCGTATTGTACTTGCTGAGAATGTTCATGTAATCGTTGGGGAAATAGCGACGGTCTTCCACGATGGAATCGAAATAGCCCTGGTTGATCCGCAGGCTGCGGCCGTAGGAATAGGTAAACTTCAGAATCGGGCTCGGCTTGTAGCTCAGCTTGCCCAGCGCCGACCAGTTGTTTTCCTGCCGCAGGGCGAAGTCGTCGTACGCAGCATCGCGCGGCACAAGCTCGGTTGGCGAGGAGGGCAGGTAGGTGTCGGACGCGTACCCGTAGCCGTTAATAAAGAAGCCGATTTCGCCCGGAATGCCGCCCAACCCGGGGATGCGCTGCAGCGGTAACGGTCCGCCCAGCGAAAACTCCGCGTTGCCGGTGTTCTGGTGGTTGCCCGGAAAACCGCCGAGATTGTCCGTCTTCAAGGCAAACGACCCGCTGAACGTCTCGCCGCCCTCACGTGTCTCCACGTTCACCAGGCCGCTCATCGCCTCGCCGTATTCGGCGTTGAAACCGCCGGTGATCACCTCCAGGTTCTGGATCGCATCCACGGAAAGGTAAATTCCAAGCCCTTCGCCCGAGATCGGATCCTTCACCGACAGGTTGTCGATGATATAGAGGTTTTCATCCGCACGGCCTCCGCGGATATGGATCTGGTTGTTCTCACGCACTACTCCGACCTGGTTTTCGAGCAGATCGTCCACGTCCTCCGCGACCGTGCCCTCGATCTCGTCCTTGGAAAGCGACCGAACCGAGGCGGTTTCATCCACGTCCAGCAAAGGTTTTTCGCCGATCACCACCACTTCCTGGCCCGCTGCCAGCACCGTCGGCTTCATCTCCAGGGTCAGCTCGACCACACTGTTGTCATCCTCAATCACGACGTTCGTCTGGAGAATGGTGGTATACCCGATTGCGGTAGCCTGCAAATCGTACGAACCGGGGGAGATGCCGACGATCGAGAAATTTCCATCCAGGTCGGTCGCTGCGCCGTAATAGGTGCCCTTCAGGACCACGTTGACGCCGGCGATCGACTCGCCGTTCTG
>WJJA01000536.1 GCA_014729955.1 bacterium | reverse complement strand
CATCTCGATCACGTCCGTATCCGGCACGCGGGTACCGACAAAGGCGACCATGCGATGATAGGGAATGCCTTCCGCGATCAGCCGGTCATGCACATCACGGCTGGTACCGGGTACGGACAGCATCAGCGTTGAATCGAGGGCATGCACTATGGCGGCGGCATCCGGTGAGTAGGTAATCACAACAGCGCTGCCGGCGGCATCTTCCTGCTGAATCTCCTGGACAACCTTCTGAAACGGCACCCCCCGTTTCACATCCACGGTCATGATGTAGCGCCCCCTTGCCCATCGCATTGCCTCGCGGAACGTCGGAATGGTATACGTCGTCGGGAAGCCCAGGTTGTCCACGAGCGTCAACTCCAGCAAATCGGACCAGGTCATCTGCGCGACCTCACCCTCACCGGACGTGGTACGGTCCAGCGTTTCGTCATGCATCAGGATCAACACACTGTCTGCGGTCATCCGCACATCGCACTCGATCAGGACCGGTCCGTAGGTGACCGCGTGTTCAAATGTCTCGATGCAGTTTTCCGGATAGCCGGGCAACGGCCCGCCGCGATGCGCGCTGATGCGGGGCATCCCCTCCTCCCTGCTCCGGAACAGCTCCGAAAGGGCATCGGAACTGCCGAGATCCGGACCCGCGGCAAAGGCAGGTACAACGGACAATAGCAGAAGAATGAGAAAGATGGTTGCCTGCAGCAGCCGTTTATGCATGGAGGTACCCCTGATGTTTCTCGGACAGCCGGCCGTCGGGGCAGCACGCCGTCGACGTACCATCCCGACAGCGCCGTTCTACATGTCGGTTACCGTTTCCCCGAAGATCTCGTCAAAGAAATCCTGCATGAACATCCAGGAGCGCTTGTCGGCCTTCTTGTTATAAGCGACCCCCGTGGAAGGATCATCTCCCGCCATGGGTTGGGTGAAGGCATGCACGGCATTGGCGAATTCCACGAAAATGTAATCCGCATCCGCTTCGTCCATCTCCTTCAGGAAACCCTCGACCTCGGGATTGACCATGGAATCATCCGCACCGTGCTGCACCAGCACCGGGCAGCGGAAGTTCTTTGCATCGTCCGGATTCGGATTGGCAAGCCCGCCGTGGAACGAAACAAGCCCGCTCAGTTCAGCACCTGATCTTCCAAGCTCCAGCGCCGCAGTGCCGCCGAAGCAGTACCCGATCGCCGCGACATGCTCCTTGTCCACGAAGGGCTGTTTACGCAACTGCGAGAGCCCCAGATTGACCCGTTCACGGAACATCTCACGATCCGCATAAAACTTGCCGGCTTGTTTGCCCGCTTCTTCCGGACCTTCAGGACGTACACCTTGTCCGTACAGATCGGCAGCAAAGGCTACGTAGCCCAGCTCAGCCAGTTCTCGCGCACGCCGTTTTTCGTAATCGGTCAACCCGGTCCATTGATGGAAGATGACCACACCCGGACGAGGAAGCTCATTGTTCTCATCATAGGCAAGGAAACCTTCATACGTTTGATCGTTATAGTTGTAAACCAACGTTTCAGTCTTGATCAGGGGCGGCGTTTGCGCGGCTTCGCGACAGCCGATGGAGAGCATCAGAACAACGCTCACAGCAAAAGCAATGAGATATCGATACATCGCCGGCCTCCCGGTTGTATGCACTGGAATCTACGCGTACAACGTACGGCAGGGGTGGTTTCCAAATCACCGCGAAAGGTAGGTGCAGCGAAGAGGCGAGAGACATTTAGCCCGAATATTTCACGAGTTCAAACTGTGTCAGATGTGAGGCGCGAAGGATGAAGCTGTATGGCAATACCGCGAATCCTTCGGAACAAAGCAGATGACACAGTCGGGACCGCCCGAAGGGGAATGAATAGATGAGTTCGACCTGGACACAATCTGTGCCGGAGAAAATCGGCATGTCGTGATATTATCTTATTGTTAATATGGTTATTAGAAAAGGATTTTTTCTCCATTCATGAAATATTCGGGTTAGCTCTGCAGGGACAGGTTGTGATCTGCCGGCTTGCGAACAAGGCTTTCCGAACGGCACCTTAGCACCTTTCCGACAGAATCTTCATAACATGATGCTAAGATTTTCGGAATACCTTCATCGCCTGCTTCGGCGATGATGCGAGGACGTATCATTGGATCTGCCCCACACGGGGATCGAAAGATTGGACAGACCATGAGCACGATTCGTGAAAGGCGAGCGGGCCTTTTGCTGCACCCGACCTCCCTTCCCGGTCAGACCGGTATCGGAGAGCTCGGTTCGGAAGCGTACGGAGTGCTGGATTGGATTGCACAGGCCGGCTTTACCCTCTGGCAGGTGTTGCCGCTCGGCCCTACAGGGTACGGCGACAGTCCCTACCAGTGCTTCTCCGCCTTTGCGGGCAATCCCTACCTCATCAGCCTTGAACGACTTGTTGGGTGGGGCTGGTTGGACGAGGGAGATATAGAACCGATTGGCCGGTTGGAGCAGGAGCGTGTCAACTACGGCGCGGTGATACCACTCAAGGTGGAAGTGCTCGACAAAGCGTTCGCTGCCTGGGACCAGAAAGCCGGGAGTGAAGAACGGGGGCGTTTCGATCACTTTTATGAGACCAACCGCGACTGGCTCGACGACTATGCACTTTTCAGCAGTCTCAAGCAGTTCCATGACGGTAAACCGTGGAACCAGTGGCCCGAGCATCACCGTGATCGCGACACCTTTGCCCTGGAGGAAGTCCGGCGTGAGTTGAACGACCGGCTCCGCCGTGCGCAATGGATGCAGTACATCTTCAACCGCCAATGGCAGGACCTTCGCGCACATGCCGCGGACCTCGGTCTCGCAATCATGGGCGATATGCCGATCTTTGTAGCCTATGACAGCGCGGACGTCTGGGCCAACCGCGAAAAATTCCACCTTGATGCCGACGGCAACCCCACCGTCGTTGCCGGTGTGCCGCCGGATTACTTCAGCGCGACCGGACAGCGCTGGGGCAATCCGCTCTATCGCTGGGAGGTGCATCGGGACGAAGATTTTGCATGGTGGCAGGCACGAATTCGACGGGCGCTGGAGCAGTTCGATCTCATCCGTATCGATCACTTCCGTGGATTCGCTGCCTGCTGGGAAATCCCCGCAGACGAGCCGACGGCGGTCAATGGTCGCTGGGTGGACGCGCCGGGCGATGAGTTCTTCACATCCCTGCAAAGAAGCATGGGTTCGCTTCCGCTGGTGGCGGAGGATCTGGGCGAAATCACTTCTGATGTCATCGAATTGCGGAAGAAGTACGGGTTGCCGGGAATGGGTATCCTGCAGTTTGCGTGGAAGGGAGGTCCGTCAAACGCGTTTCTGCCCCACAACCACGAGCGCAACAGCGTGGTTTATACCGGTACTCACGACAATAACACGACACTGGGTTGGTGGGATGAGGAGGCAGATGATGACATTCGCAAGGCGATTGCGGACTACATCGGACACGATGTAACGGATCCGACCGGAGACATGCTTCGCATGGCATTCGCATCAGTGGCCGACACGGCTGTTGTACCGATGCAGGATGTGCTTCGATTGGATGAGACGGCGAAGATGAATCGCCCCGGCATCGAGACCGGGAATTGGAGCTGGCGAGTGAATCGGGATCATCTGACTCCCGAGATCGCCCGCGAGATGCGCGGCATGATCAAGCGGTACAATCGCCTCGCGAACGGCAGTACCTCGGGGTGATGCATCGATTCGGATCTGCAGAAAAGTCATAAACAGGTTTGGGCACCGCGATCTCCATCAGTTCTGCCGCCGGTTGCGAAAGCGCTCATCGTCATCATCGTACCAGTTGTAGGGCAACCCCGAGTTCGTATTGATCTCACGGAGCCGACTGTCAGTCGGGCCGCTGCCCGATGCATCGGGCAGATGGATCAAGCCACGCTGATACGCCGCCTGGACCGCTTCCTTTCGACTGCGTGTGCCAAGACGTTTATTAATGGACGAAAAGTGGTTCTCAACGGTTTTCTCGCGCAAGTGCAATCGTTCGGCAATCTCACGATTGGTAAGCTCGCGTGCGGCAAGCTCCAGGATCTCCACCTGACGACGTGTAAGGACAGGCTTGTCGATCTTTACATCGTCGCCTGCCGTATTGATGACCGGATCCCGCTTGAGGTCATCTTCAATTGCATCCATCGGGGCAGGGGTGTCTACGTAGAGTTTCCCCTTCATTACCATACGCAGGGCATGCATCAGATCGGCGGGAGCAGCATCCTTTGTTATGTAGCCGTGCACTTGCATTCGTAACGCTTCCTGGATGTGCTCCTGCCCGACATACATGCTGAACACAACGATCCTGGTATCCGGTGATACTCGACGAACATCCGGTACAATTTGCAACCCGTCCATATCCGGCAGACGTAAATCAAGCATCAGCAAATCGGGTTGTTGCCGTTCAACCATCGCAAGACCCTCACGAGCCTGGCCGGCTTCACCAATCAGAACAAACTCTTCACTCTCGCGTATCACCAGACCGAGCCCCTTGCGGAGCATTGGTTCGTCTTCAATGATCACTACGGTGTTTTCTTTGCGAATCATATCCAAGCCTCCAAGCTTATCAATTAGGTTTACTCTGATTCGTCGAACTCCCTGTCCATCTCCTGTGGTTGCGACTGATAAGGAACCGCCAGAGAAACTGTCGTTCCGTGTCCTTTCTTCGAACGAATCGACAGGGTTCCTTTCATCATCGCGGTACGTTCCTGCATGCCCTGCAGTCCGAGTTTCTGGTTTTCAACAGCCTCTGCGAGCTTCTCTTCCAGATCGAATCCGACCCCGTCGTCTTTCACAACGACCCGAAGCCGGGAACCGGCAACGAACAGTTCAACCGATGCATGGTT
>WJJA01000535.1 GCA_014729955.1 bacterium | reverse complement strand
GTGTCATATCGAGGATGCGGTCCACACCGAGGATAATCCCGATGCCCTCCAGCGGGAGGCCGATTTCCGACAATACCATCGAAAGCATGATCAATCCGACCCCCGGCACTCCCGCGGTACCAACCGAGGCAAGTGTCGCCATCAACACTACGGTAAAGAAGTTGCCGACGGTGAGGTCAATGTTATAGACCCCGGCGATGAAGACCGTGGCAACTCCCTGCATGATCGCGGTGCCGTCCATGTTGATCGTCGCGCCGAGCGGCAGAGTAAACGAGTAGATTGACTCCTTTGCCCCGACACGACGTTGCGCCACGTCCATGGTGATCGGCAGAGTGGCATTGGACGACGATGTCGAAAACGCCAGCACCATCGCGGGGTAGACGTTGGCGTAGAAGCGAAGCGGATTAAGTCGTGTGAACAGGAACAGCAGCAGCGGATACGTAACCAGGGCGTGCAGCCCGAGCGCGCCGAGTACCGTGCCCATGTACTTCAGCAGCGGCAGGAAGACATCGAACCCTTCGCCGGCCACCACTTTGGCGATCAGGGAAAACACGCCGATCGGCGCGAACATCATGATGAACCAGACCATCTTCTGCACGACATGGTCCACCGCTTCCAGCACACGCACAAACGGCTTTGATTTTTCCGGCATGGAAGCGATCGCCAGCCCCATCAGGATCGCAACAAAGATCACCTGCAGCATATTGCCTTCGGTCAATGCCTGGAAAGGATTGGTCGGGACGATATTGACGAAAATGTCCATAATGAACGGACTCTCTTTCGCCTCGAAATTCCCTTCCACCGGTATCGAAAGCGCTTTGCCGGGCTGAATGCCGAAAGCAAGCACGAAGCCGATCGAAATGGCAATGGCGGTAGTGGCGAGGTACATCCCCATGGTCTTGCCGCCGATACGCCCCAGCTTGCTCAAGTCGCCGATGGCAGCGGTGCCGAGGGTCAGGGAAACCAGCACCAGCGGCACCACCAGCAGTCGGATGCCGTTCAGAAAGACATCGCCGATGGGTTTGTGCACCCACTTGATCAGCACATCATTCCAAGACTCAGGCAGGATGAGATACTGCAGCAGACCGACTACAATCCCGGCCCCCAAACCGATCAGGATCCACTTTGTCAGTTTCGCGCCGCGGCTTTCCGCCATGGTTCCCGTCCCTCTGCAAGCGTTGATAGTGAATGGACCCAGCATACTTCAGCGTTTGCGAAAACGCAAGAGCAGGATACCTGCAAACGGGAATCCCCTGAGGTGCCTGTTGAACACCATGCCTGCGCCCTTTGCCGAGGTTGGTGGGGCTCCTTCGATTGCGGAACCTTCTTTTGGATGCGCGTGGAATCTTCCCCTACCTTCAAGGGAAGATGGATTGCGAGGATTCCATGAAGCATTATCCACAGATCATACTCCATACAGGCAGTTTCCTGATGATCGGCCTTTTGTTAATTGCCGGTTGCGGCGGTGGCCAAAAGGAGGCTGTCACGAAAGGTCCTCTCTACTACCGCTACCTGGAATACCATGATGAGCAGGGGCAATGCGGCGAATACGGCCTGCAGCCCTGTGTCAGGGTGGACATGGTATATCCCTACGTGAGCAAAGGGCCGAAAGCGGGCGTGAATGCGGTCAACGGATTTACCCAGGACTTCCTTCAACACGCGTTTTATGATGTGCTCAACCTTCGCGGAGACCTGGAAGAATCGGAGACGCAGGTGGAGACATCTGAAGAATTCACCCGAGCGTTCGTCGCAGCGTACGAACAGTTTCGGGAGAGCTACCCGGAAAGCTCCATCGGGTATTCCTTCCAGTTTGAAGGAGCTGTCAAGTACAACAGCGAACGGTATGCAACCCTCCTGACCATCTACTCGGCGTATACCGGTGGTGCGCACCCTTATGGCGAGCGGAAAATGGCGAGTTTCGACCTGGCGACGGGGAAGCAGCTGGACCTGGAAGACATCGTCCACGCACCGGAAAAACTGCCGGCGCTCGGTGAAAAGTTTTTTCGCCGCGCGCACGGTTACAGTCACGACACCGATTGGGCCGAGACCCCGTACTTCTACGAAACCGGCGGTTTTGTGCTCTCCGAAAAATTCGGTTTGACAGAAGAGGGCCTGGTGTTCTGGTACGATCCCTACGAAATCGCACCTTACTCGGAAGGTCCAAGCCGATTTGCCATTCCCTGGGATGCGCTGCAGCGTATTCTAACCTCCGCGATGCACGAGGAGTTTCTCGCGCCTTCTTCCGCTGAGCATTAGCTCCTTCCATCCCGCATGATTTGCCTTGTTTCCGGATAAGCTGAACGATAGAAAACCGGCAGGCATACTCCTCTTTTCCCGGAGATCGTCAACCGCTATCTTTGGCGAGCACGTACACCCTTTTGCAGGAACCATAGGAACCCATGAACCAGGAATTGATGGAAAAGCGGGTCGCCGCGGCACGCGACCGTCTGAAAGAAGTCGAGCAGCGATTGGGTGAACCGGATGTGGTCACCGACCCGGAAAAAATGAAGGATCTGGGTCGCGAACACCGACGTCTCAAGCGCATTGAAGAGTTGGGTGAGAGATGGGAAACCCAGATCGAAGAGCTGGAGAACGCGCGGGAGCTGGCGAACGACGATGACCCCGAAATGGCCGAAATGGCCGCAGCGGAGATGGAAGCTCTCGAACCGAAGCTTGATAAGGCTGAGTCGGATTTGAAACTGGCCTTGATTCCGCCGGACCCGGCGGATGACCGTGATGCGATCGTGGAAATCCGTGCCGGCACAGGCGGAGAAGAGGCCGGCCTGTTCGCGGGCGACCTCTACCGTATGTATACGCGCTATGCGGAAATCCAAGGTTGGAAGACGGAAACCATCAGTAGCAGTGCCTCAGAGATGGGCGGCTTCAAGGAGATTGTGTTCGCGGTGCGGGGGGAAGAGGCCTTCGGGCGATTGAAGTATGAAGGTGGTGTGCATCGAGTGCAACGTGTGCCGGAGACAGAATCGCAGGGGCGCATCCATACGTCGGCGGCGTCCGTGGCGGTGCTGCCCGAAGCGGAAGAGGTTGACGTGCAGATTGACCCGAACGACCTGCGCATCGATGTCTTCCGCTCGTCCGGTCCGGGCGGTCAATCGGTAAACACGACCGATTCTGCGGTGCGTATCACTCACCTTCCTACAGGGCTGGTCGTTTCCTGCCAGGACGAAAAGAGTCAGCACAAGAACAAGGCGAAGGCGCTCACAGTCCTGCGTTCGCGGTTGTATGAACAGGCGTTGGCCGAAGAGCAGGCGAAGCGCTCGGAAAGCCGTCGTCTCCTGGTCGGCAG
>WJJA01000534.1 GCA_014729955.1 bacterium | reverse complement strand
GTTTTGCGATCGGTGTGCAGTTTGCATTTTCGGTCCTTGCGAAGACATCTGAAGAAAGTCCTCAGGCATTCTTTTTATGGATACTGCTCAGCCGTGTACCAACGGCGTTTGTGCATGCGTGGACCGTCCATCTTCTGGTTCAACTCGACCGGGAAGACTGGATCTTCAAACGCCGACGAGTCGTCGCCTCGATTGTCCTTCTCGCATTCCTTGTTGTTCTGGAAACTCCAACCATCGTCACACTTCTGGGCGTGCTGCTGCTTATTCTCGTGATAGGGCCGTACAACTGGCTCGCACGCTTGAAAGGTAAATCAGCCTGGCTTGGGTTGATCTTCTTTTTCTATGCAGGATTCCCGGCTCTTCTCTATTTCATCCACCCCGGTCTCGAGATCGAGATGATGAGCGGGGAATTAAACGAACTGAATGTTGGTATCAGCAATCCCTCATCGGACAACTTGTTCTTCGGCTCAAACACCATGCTCGGCGTTCTGAGCTATCTCCTTGGATTCTACTACCTGTTTCTCCCGATTCGTGTCATTGTAGCGGGTTTGCAGGGCGCGTTCGGTCTGCGAATCCCAATCTGGTTGAAACTCGGATTCACCTATATGTTCAGCGCGCTCTTACCGGGGTTGATCCTCGTCGCGTTGCTGGTGGTAGCAGCGTTTACGGGAATCGGCACCGAACGAGCGAGCACCGTACGCAACCTGATTCATGACGATCTCGAACTGATCGAAAAGGAACTTCGCTTCAATCGGCCGGGGAATTTCGCTCCCCGTGATAGTATCGCGGTGGGCTACTATCGCCGCGCTCGCGAGCCCGGCATGCCGCCCGCTTCGATGCCCTCAATGACGCAGACGGGAGCAGGCAGCCTTCGTCGCCAGGTTGAAACACCATTCGCGACGGATCCTTCTGCCGGCTATCTGCCCTGGCAGACAGGTTTCGATCTCGGCATGCGCCCCAGCGCCACGCGAGATGCCTCCGGACGTGAATGGGTTCTCGAACAACCTGTCAACGAACCCTGGACTCTGCCGGACACACTGGATCCCTTCCCCGGGTGGACCACGTCATCACGTGCGGTGCACGGCATCCTGACCATCAAGAAAGACCTGACCGCACTAGCGGTGATCCTGCCTGACTCCACAACAGAGAATCGTTTGATGGTAGGATTGCGGCCTATGAATGAATCGCTGCTGAAGCGCTACAAACGAATTGTCGGATGCGATATCAGTGTCCGGCCGTCCACCCGTTCGGAGATGGAGGGAGACGAGCACGCCGGAGAATCCGGAGGAACCTCCATCACCCTGAGCGATCGAAGTTTCCGTTTTCTGGGCAACCCCTTCTTCCAGGTTGTTGAGACTGAATCATCCGAAGAAACTGATGACAGCTTCTGGGAAGTCCCTATTTATCATGGCGTCAGCGAATTGATGCGCTGGCCGGGAGATGAGGGCGGCAACCAGGAACTGCTCGGGTTTATCGTCGTACGCACATCGCTCAAGGATCTGGCGTCTTCGCTGTACAATACGGAAGGACTAAATATCATCGTCGTAGCGCTGCTGGTACTTCTCGGGGTGCTACTGTTCATGGCGATTGTGTTTTCAAACATTCTTGGTTTCGGTATTATCAGCACGATTACCGGTGCGGTGGCTCAATTGCGCATCGGCACAGAACGACTGCGAAAAGGCGACCTCTCCACTCGGCTGCACATCAGCAATCGTGACGAGTTGGGTGAGCTGGCAGTCAGCTTTAATCGTATGACCGCCGATCTGCAGCGGATGGTCAACCAGATCACGGAAAAAGAACGGCTTGAGCGTGATGTTCAGATTGCACGCACGATTCAGTTACGTCTGCTGCCGGAAAGACTCCCGGATACCCCGGGAATTGACGTTGCCGCTCTCAGCGAACCCGCCCAGGAGGTCGGGGGTGACTACTACGACGCTCGAGAACTTGAGGATGGTCGTATCATGATTGCGGTCGGAGATGTTTCCGGCAAAGGGGTGGCGGCAGCCATTCTGATGAGCAACCTGCAGGCGACTTTGCATGTGCTCGTGAGACAGGACCTTCCACTGCCGGAGGTCGTTTCACGCCTCAATCGCGAAATTTACCGGAATACCACTCCCGAGATGTTTATCACCTTTTTTGTGGGACTGTTTCAGCCCGGGGAGCGTTCATTAGAGTATGTCAACGCCGGACATGACGCTCCTCTGCTGATCCGACGCAATCGTGTAACACCCCTGGAAAAAGGCGGGTTGATCCTGGGTATCATGCCGGATGTCGCCTATGAAACGGATAGGGTGGTACTGCAGCCGAATGACCTGTTTGCAGCCTATTCGGACGGTGTGACGGAAGTCATGAACACGTCCGAGGAAGAGTTCGGGTTGAAACGATTGGAGGATGTAATCAAGTCTCTTCAGCATGCCCCATGCAGGAGTATCGTGGACGGGATCCATACCATGACCGAGAAGTTCGCCGGTGAGGAGGCGGAGCAGCAGGATGATTTTACCCTTCTGGTGCTTAAAGTTTTACCTGAAGGTTGAAGGTGATTCATCTCATTATATTGCACCAAAAGGCACATTGCAGGCGTAAGAATTACATGGATGGAGCGGTATGGCGCGTGTACTGGTTTTATGTGGCGGAGAAGGACCTGAGCGTCGGGTTTCACTCGCCGGTGGTGATGCAGTGGCACGGGGTCTGGCAGCAGCCGGGCATGAGGTCATCAAAATCGACACCGCAAAGCCCGATACCTCCGTCCCGCATGATGTTCCCCTCCTGAAAGGTGCGGTTGGTGCGACACCCCCTTCCGAACAGGAAGCGTCCCGATTGGACGGCAAGGGCTGGGCGACACTGGTCCAGACGCTTGCATCCGCCGGTGCTGACATGATCTTTCCCATCCTGCACGGCGGTTGGGGTGAGGATGGTCGAATCCAGGCCTTGTTTGAACTACTGGCAATCCGATACCTGGGAAGTGGTGTACTTGCTTCGCAATTGGCGATCAACAAGGCCTTGACCAAAGCAAAAGCCAAGTCCATGGGTGCCTATTGCGCCGAGGGGTTTTTGACAGAAGAAACGTTTTGCATGCAGGACATCAAGGCTATTATCGATCATTCACTGACCTGGCCGGTCGTTGTGAAGCCGAACCGCGGCGGTTCCTCCGCCAATGTGGTTATCACCGACAATGCCGAAACAGTTTGCGAAACGGTACATACCATCCGTAACGATGGCGATGATGCGCTCATCGAGGAATACATCCCCGGACGAGAAGTGACGGTTACCGTACTCGGCCGCGAAGCTCTACCACTGGTGGAAATTGTCCCAAAGAGCGAGTTCTATGACTATACCCGTAAATACACCAAGGGCGAAACACAATACATTTGCCCGGCGGAAGTCAGCGAACCGGTGGTCCGCGCAGCCCGGAAACGTTCTCTCGATGTGTTTGAAGCATTGGGCTGTCGAGATGTGGCACGTGTAGATTGGCGCCTGACGCCGAACGATC
Organism: bacterium; assembly: GCA_014729955.1. Classification (GTDB taxonomy): domain Bacteria; phylum Electryoneota; class Electryoneia; order Electryoneales; family Electryoneaceae; genus WJJA01. The sequence goes on along the minus strand of WJJA01000534.1, from coordinate 3,233 downwards.
GGCTCGTGTTTCTCGAATTGAACACCATTCCCGGCATGACAGACCTCTCGCTGGTTCCGATGGCAGCCGCGGAGCAGGGTCTCGATTTCCCCGGCCTGATGCAGCGATTCGTTGAACTGGTTGAAATTCGGACGCCCTTGTGATGATGAGTCCAAACATGAACGGCACACCGGAGGAACGGTCCGGCGATTCGCTCACCATCGAAGATGCGGTGGCTTTGGCCAATCTCCTGGTCACGCTGATTCATGACATTCGTAATCTCACCGCCGCTATCCAGATAAAGGGTGACATTCTTAAGATGAAGCCGGACAAATATGATGTTACCGGTCTCTGGAATGATCTGACCCCCCACCTCGACAAACTGGATCGGCTTACGCTTTCTGCACGTGACGCCGTGCGTTGGATGCGAACACCGGCTGAGGTCGTTGATGAGCCGACAGATGTGATTGCATCGTCCAAAACCTGCATCGCTCTCCTGAAGCGAAATGCCAAATCCAAGGAAATTCGCTTTCATTTTGATGTCAGCGAAGAATCCATACCGGTACCGCTTCCGAAAGATCTTCTCGAACAGGGCATACTGATCCGTTTGTTTGAAAATGCCGTTATGCACGGAGTCAAAGGAAGCACCGTGGTTGCACGGTTTGACCGCAAAGGCGAAAAGGTTCGTCTGCAGATCGCCGGACGTGGTGAAAAAGTACGGGAGGATTATGTCGACCGCCTTGTCGAGGACACCGACCGTGAAACCTTGCGACGTCGTGGTACAGCGGGCGAACTCGGGTTGGGATTCGGCTTGTATATTGCCAATCGTAGCGCTTTGCGATTCGGAGGCTCGATCCAGGTGGGAACCCGTCCCGACCCGAAAGCTGCGCAAGAGGAGCAACCATCTACACAGTTTTTCGTAACTACCCTGATGCTTCCTTCTGTGCTGGAAAACACTGACGAGTAGTCCGGCAACCTGTGCTCGGTTTACAGTAACAATCTTTCTTTTCAGTTATCTGATTCTATCAGGCAGGTTTGTTGCGTGCGGTGCCTATGGTTTGCCTGGCACCCTTTTTACATCCTCGTTGCTCTTGAACACGGGCTCGGGAAATACGGCTGATCCTGGTTCGCCAAGGCATCATGAATCCCCGCAGGGTTTTATGACCAATCTGAAAACGTCCCGAAAGATTGAACGGAAATCATATGTTACTGCCTGTTTTGAGCTTAGTTGTCGGTCTCGCAATTTTGGCATGGAGTGCGGATCGTTTTGTGGACGGGGCATCAGGTACAGCACGTCATTTCCATGTGCCGCCTCTCCTCATCGGTCTGCTGATCATCGGATTCGGTACCTCTGCGCCGGAAATGGTCGTTTCCGCCATGTCAGCCCTGCAGGGGAATCCGGGAATTGCCCTGGGGAACGCATATGGGTCAAACATTGCCAATATCGCGTTGATTCTGGGATTCACTGCACTCCTTCGGCCGATTGCGGTGCAGTCGCGCATCCTGAAAACGGAATTGCCGCTGCTTCTCATCGTAACCCTGCTTGCTGCTTTCCAACTGCTGGACGGTTACCTGGGACGCCTGGATGCGATCATCCTGCTTGCCGTGTTTCTTGCCCTGGTCCTGTGGAGCCTGAGGGAGGGATTACGCAGAAGCGACAGAATCGGCGAACAGGTGCAGGACAAAATCGAACGAAAAGAGCCTTCGTTGCGTAAGTCTGTCTTGTGGCTGATCGCCGGACTTCTCCTGCTTGTTGCAAGTTCTCGTCTGCTTGTCTGGGGCGCAACCGGGATTGCGACTCGAGTGGGTATGAGCGACCTGGTGATCGGTTTGACCGTGGTCGCCGTTGGCACGTCCCTGCCCGAAATGGCTTCTACCATCGCTGCCGCGAGGCGCAACGAACACGAACTGGCGCTCGGTAATGTGATCGGATCGAACCTCTTCAATACGCTGGCGGTTGTCGGCATTGCAGGATCGATCTCCCCCCATGCGATCGACCCGAGTGTGTTGACGCGCGATGTGTTTGTGATGGGCATGCTGACCGCATCTCTGTTTGTGATCGGATACGGGTTCCGCGGCAGACCGGGGCGTATCAGCCGCGTCGAAGGTGCGGTGCTGCTTGCGGTGTGGGTGTTCTACACCTTTATGCTGTTACGGAACGCTGCCGCTTAATCACGCGCAGATCACAGATCGATATCCCTGGGACTACGCCTGCGGCAAGTTCTCCTCATTATCTGCATTCCCCTACCCAAACGACGTAAAATATCAGTAGCTTACCACTGGACGCCGTTAACCTCAAGACACACCAGGGGGAGGATTCATGGGCAACAGCAAGAAGAACACCCGTGGCAACGGCAAGGGAAAAGCCGGGCAGAAGAAGTCAGGCGAGCCCGCTTCGGGTAGAACCGAAGAGTTCTCCGCCCTGACAACGAATGCCAACCATCTGCACGCACCTCCCGAAAAGAAGCTGAAACGCAAGCTCTACGAAAAAGAGCTTGAACGTCTTCACATCGAACTGGTAAAGCTGCAGTACTGGATCAAGGAACACGGCAAGCGTGTTGTCATCCTGTTCGAGGGGCGCGACGCCGCCGGCAAGGGCGGCACCATCAAGCGTATCGTCGAACCGCTCAACCCACGCGGTGCCCGTGTCGTCGCATTGGACAAGCCCTCCGACCGCGAACGCACACAATGGTACTTCCAGCGCTACATCGCCCACCTCCCCGCCGCCGGGGAGATCGTGCTGTTTGACCGGTCCTGGTACAACCGTGCCGGCGTAGAACGTGTCATGGGCTTCTGTTCGGACGATGAATACCGTGAGTTCCTGCGTTCCTGCCCCCAGTTTGAGCGCATGATCGTCCGTTCTGGGATCAAGCTGCTCAAGTACTGGTTCTCTGTGTCTGACGAAGAGCAGGAACGTCGTTTCCAGGCACGACTGGAAGATCCAACCAAGCGCTGGAAGTTGTCGCCGATGGACTTGGAATCCAGGGCACGATGGGTCGAGTATTCCAAAGCCAAAGATGAGATGTTCTTCTACACCGACATTGAAGAGGCACGATGGTACGATGTGCCGTCAGATGACAAAAAGCGGGCACGTCTGAACACCATCCGTCACGTGCTGTCGATGTTCGATTATGAAGACCTGACTCCGGGACCGATCGAACTGCCGCCCCGGCCCGAACGAGAAGAGTACAAACGTCCGCCGATCGACAAGTTCATCACCATCCCGAACTGGTATTGATGCAGGATCACATTTC
>WJJA01000533.1 GCA_014729955.1 bacterium | reverse complement strand
TCGCGGAACAGTCCCTGACCGGCGCGGCGACCAACATTATCGCCGGTCTCGGCACCGGCATGCTTTCTACGGCCTTCCCGTTGTTGGTGCTGGCGGCGGCGATCATTCTCTCCTACAACTTCGCGGGCCTCTACGGCATCGCGATCGCGGCGCTCGGCATGCTGTCGACCACCGGCATTCAGCTGGCGGTAGACGCGTACGGTCCGATTGCGGATAACGCCGGCGGTATCGCGGAAATGGCCGAGCTCGACCCGCAGGTGCGTGAACGTACCGACAAGCTGGATGCGGTCGGCAACACCACTGCAGCGATCGGCAAGGGCTTCGCGATCGGTTCCGCGGCCCTGACCGCTCTGGCGCTCTTCAGCGCGTTTACCACCGTGATCCGCAGCGCGATCCCGGACTTTGAAATCGACATTCTCGACCCGCGCGTAATGGCGGGCATGTTCGTCGGCGGCATGCTGCCGTTCCTCTTCTCCAGCTTCGCGATGCAGGCAGTCGGGCGTGCGGCGAAATCGATGATTGAAGAGGTACGGCGCCAGTTCACCACCATCCCCGAGCTGAAAGCGGCGCTGGAAGTGATGAAGGTGCGTGAACGCAAAGACTGGACCGAAGAAGACCACAAGGTGATCGACGCCAGCCGCGGCAAGGCGCAGTATGCGAAATGCGTGGACATTTCCACCAAGGCGGCGATCCGTGAAATGGTCGCCCCCGGTCTGCTTGCGGTGCTGACCCCGCCGGTCGTCGGTTTCATTTTCGGCGCGCAGATGCTGGGCGGTCTCCTCGCGGGCGTGACCGTGGCGGGCGTGCTGATGGCGATCTTCATGTCGAATGCCGGCGGCGCGTGGGACAACGCCAAGAAGCATATCGAAGGCGGCGCGCACGGCGGCAAGGGCTCCGACGCCCACAAGGCAGCCGTGGTCGGCGACACCGTCGGCGATCCCTTCAAGGATACCGCCGGCCCCTCGCTGAACATCCTCATCAAGCTGATGAGCGTGGTCAGCCTGGTGATTGCCCCGCTGCTGATCTGACAGTATAACGGATCGGCCTTTGTGGCTGAAAAGGGATAGGTTCAAGCCCGGGTTCTGACGCCCGGGCTTTTTGTATGAGGTCAACAGAGTGACTCGTGGTGTGAATCGCAGGCAAGCTCCAGCCGTACCGTGTCGCCGGCATTCCAGAGGCGCCGTGTGGATTTCAACAGCTGCCGGACCGTCTCGGGACGTATTCGGTTTATCAGGGGTTGGTAGTTGAAGCCGGCGAAACAGACTGTCGCAGAACGGCATTCCGCGACTGTTCTCCGTTCCGGGGGAAAACCACAAAAGACTGCTGTTTTTAATTCTTATAAACGACACTCGGCCCCGGCTTGCGCCTGGCTTGTCCGCCCGCTTTTCTGCCGGGCTTGCCTGCCCGCATTCTTGGCGAAAGGGCACAATGTGCGTCTGCCCGTCCCGCCGGGAGGAAACCATGTGCTACGGCCTGCTTAGCCCGAATATTTCACGAGTTCAAACTGTGTCAGATGTGAGGCGCGAAGGATGAAGCTGTATTGCCATACCGCGAATCCTTCGGAACAAAGCAGATGACGCAGTTGGGACCGCCCGAAGGGGGAATGAATAGATGAGTTCGGCTTGGACACATTCTGTGCCGGCGAAAAACTGCATGTCCTGCTATTATCTTATTGTTACTATAGATTTTAGAGGAGTCTGTTCTCTCCATTCATGGAATATTCGGGTTAGCAGAACCGTACCTGGTTTGCAGGACCATGAAAAAAGCTGAGGGGCGGATATGCCCCTCAGCCGATTCGTTTACCAGTTGTGCAGGAACGGTGCTTAGAACGTTACCTGCAGGCCGACATTCCAGTAGCGCGGCAGGCCGAGGAAGACACGAGCGTCGTCCGCGGTGTGATCGTCACCGTCATCTGCTTCGATCACGTACAGCTCGTTGAACACGTTGAAGATATGACCGGTGATGTCGAAACGTACGCCAAGGTGGTTCGGCACGGCATAGCCCACATGCAGGTCGAACACGTTGGCATTCGGAACCTTCCAGGACTGCTCGCGGTCGGGACGAACGCCGGTATTCCAGTTGTACTCACGATCCAACGGATCGTAATCGGCATAGTGCTCGGCGAAGAAGTTCCAGGTCGCGGAAATGTACGCGTTGTCGATCGGGTACACGGTCGGAGTCAGCGAGACCGTGGTCTGCGGCTGGTCGCCGACTTTCAAACCGTCGAGGGAAAGACGGATTTCCTGGAAGTCGCTCGGATTGTTTTCCGGACGGAAGCTGGCGTCGACGTCGCTCGCCCATTCCCAGTTGCCGATGGAGACCATACCGTCGAGGGAAAACTCACGGCGGGGCTGAACCTTGAAGTCGAATTCGAGACCCGTATGCACCGCATCCACACCTTCCAGGGTGTAGAGGTAGTCCTCATTGGTGTTCGGGTTGGTGTAACTGTAGGTCCAGGTGCGGTCGTTCCACATGGTGTAGTAGAAGTTCGCGTTGACCTGAACACGACGCTCGAAACCGCGGTAGCCGGAACCGAGTTCGAAGCCGATGATCTCTTCGTTGAGTGGATCTTCGTTGTAGGTGAAGCTGTAGTCACTGATGACACCGTCAAAGATCGGGGGCTTGCTGTTGTAGCCCAGGTTGGTGTAGAGGTTGAACTCGTCAGACAGGTTGTAGTTGGCACCGCCCTTGACAAAGTAACCAAGGATACGCTGCCAGTCGATTTCCTGTCCATCGGCCGGTGTGCGGAAGAAGTTTTCATGCCTGTAGCCGACACTGTTCGCACCGACGGCGATCACGGCACTCAGCTTATCCATGGTGTATTCACCCTGGAGGAAACCGCCGATCCACATGACGTCGTTGGTGAAGTTATAGGCAATCTTGTCGCCGAGGCGCTTCTTCTGATCGTCCGGCCCGTCGTTGGGGTTGCCGGTGTACATGTAGTAATCGCCGCCCAGCAGGTTACGCACTTCACGGTAGTGTTCGCCGACGAAGTACCGGTAATCCACACCGCCGGAGACCTTCATGTTTTCGTTCATTTCGTATTCAGCTTTGCCGATCCAGCCGTACCAGACATGGTCGTTGACCGAGTTACGAATGACGGTTTCGGAAGCGATTTCACCGTTATCGTCGGGAGTCGCCGCCTGGTTGCGCTGAATCGTTGCATCGAAATCGATACGACCGAAGTTGTCAAACTCCCACCAGGAGCCGTAGCCGCCGGTACCGCCGCCCATGCCCTTGCTGTAGTAGAACACGTTGCTGAGGCGAAGCTGTTCGCTGATGTCCCAGTACCAGTTGAAGTTCGCCTGCGGTTTGTGGTAGTAGTTTTCACGTTCCTGGAGACGGTCGGAACGATAGGGAGCGTGAATCGAGCCGTTCCAGTACTCTTTAACCTCACCGGCTGACGAATAGTTGTTGTAACCCCAGTTGGGATTGAAACGAATGCCGCGCTCATCGGCAGGATCGGCGTCGATTCCCTGCTCTTCCGCGAATTCCGTGTCCCAGACTTCCAGCGACTGGGAGTAGAGACGGTGGCCGTGACGCTGGGGAGCACCGAACACGTAAAAGTCAAATTTGTGGTCTTCGTTGGCGATATAGCTGGCGCCGAGGAAGTAGCCGTACGCATCCGTCCAGGTGTTTTCCACCACGCCTTCGCCAGTCTTGCGCACGCCGCTGACCGTTAAAGCAAACTTTTCGTTAATGAGACCGGTACTGGCGACGATGGTGTTCTTCTGAAACTTGCCGGTTCCGATTTCGGAGCGGTACATGATGCCCGGCTCCATGTCGGCGGCGTCGGTGATGATGTTCATCGTACCACCGATCGAGGGCACCGCGAGGTTGGCCGCGGACAGACCGCGCTGGACCTGGATCGAGCTGGTGACATCGCCGAGGCCGTCCCAGTTGGACCAGTAGACCCAGCCGTTCTCCATGTCGTTCACCGGCACACCGTTGATCATCACGGCGACATTACGCTGGTTGAAACCACGAACGTTGATACGCGAATCGCCTGCGCCGCCGCCCTGCGGGGTGGCATAGACCGACGGTGTCGTATTCAGAACCATCGGAATGTCACGGCTGCCGAGACGCTGCTTCATCTCCGCCTTTTCCACGTTGGCAAACGCAACCGGAGTCTCACGTTCCTTCGCGCGAGTGGCAAAGAAAGTCATTTCTTCACCGGCGATGACGCTGGATACCAGCTTGAAATTGACTTCCGTCATCTCGCCGGATTCCACGTCGATGTCCTTGGTCGCAATTTTGTAGCCAAGGAATTGGGCCTTCAGGATGTAATCGCCTTCGGGCACATTATCGATGGCATACACACCAGCCAGGTCCGTAATCGAACCCATCGTGGTACCCACCAGGGTGACCTGGGCAGTGACCAGCGGAAGGCCTGTTTCCGCATCCACCACCTTCCCGATGACCGCGCCCTTGCCGAATGCCAGCACGGGCAGCAGCATCACCAACAGCACAGCAAGCACTTTTCTCATGTGCACGGACAACCTCCCTTTTTTCCTGCGTTACCCTTTGTTCCACACCCTCCCATGCTGGTGCGGTCCGGTATGTCGTTTGATGTGCTTTCCGCCTCGTTCCAACTGACCCTACACTCGGAGATCATGAAACCTGACATAAAAGTGCGAAAAAGTTCCGATTTGCGTGTTCAGTCACTGTGCGGTGTTTATGTGAAAACTGTTAACAGATGTGACTCACAACACACAGCTGGTCCGCCATATCCAGCTTTCACAACCGTCTACCACGATGCAACTCCTGATAATGAGAGTCGTCACCTGGTACGTCCATCCATCACACCAAAACCATTACGCTGTCAGGAAACCTTGTTGTATCTATGCCGATGCCGGAGAGAAATTCGCAGAAATATAGGGGGGCGAGTGGTGAAAAGAAAGAACACCGTGATGGAAATCACAAGTTACGACGGCCGTGCCCGTGCCAAATTCGCTGCACCATTTGCACAGGGATCGAGCAATCTCCCTAAAATGCAAAAGATACATATTGGGGTTTTGTTAGGATGGAAAAGGAAAACGGGCACGACCCATGCCGTACCCGTCTCCGCGAGACTCCCAATTGCGCTTTTACGCTACTGCGTGCTCGAACTCCACCAGGTTCGGCCGTACTTCGTTCGCGACCAGTTCCAACGTTCCGCGGACTTCGTCCCGCGGCATGGCACCGTAGTTTACGATCAGCTTGAGGTGGTTGACGCCTGTATCGATGACACGCTGCAGCTGCTCGGTGACATCGCTCGGTCGACCGGTTGCGATCACCCTGCGTGTCAGGCATTCATCATAATCTGAATGCTTGGCATACAAGCGGCTGTAAACATATTTCTCCAGATGGTCGCGGTTGACCTTGTTGTCCGCCGGGCCGGCGTCCGTAGTGCAATGAGTGTGGACCGCCGCGAACACTTCGCCCTCGCCTGGCTTGCCGTTTTCCGCCCATCCCTTGCGGTAGTTTTCGAACATCGGGACCGCATCATCGATGGTGTCGACGGTGGCGTAGGGCACGGTCATGATGCCGTAGCCGCGTCGGCCGACATGGTAGGCCGCCAGCTCTGTCAGGATCGCGATCTTGGGAGTGACCTCACGTCCGCCGTACGTGCTCACATTGAGCTTCGTCTTCGGCACGGTGAAGTAGTCGCCGCTGTGCTTGAACTTCTTGCCCGTCATTCCTTTTTCCATCACCTCGAGCGCTTCGTCGAAGATCTGCCGCTTGTTCGCCGGGGTCATGTTGAAGCCCTCGAACTCGTGCGCGAGATAGCCGGAGCCGACTCCCAGGACCAGGCGGCCCTTCGAAAGCTGGTCGAGCATCGCATATTGCTCCGCCGCGCGAACCGGGTTGTGGAACGGCAGGGTACAAATCGCCGGGCCCAGGTTGATTCGCTCGGTTTCGCGTGCGACGGCGGTCAGCATCAGGGCAGCGTCCGGCACGAGGCCGTACGGGTGGAAATGGTGCTCCGCCACGAAAAACGCGTCATAGTTCAGCTCCTCGGCCCACTTCGCCAACTCGATCTGCTCTTCATAAAACGAAGCAGGATCGGTGTGGACATCGTCGTAGTAGTCACAGACCGTGAATAGCGAAACCTTCACCATGGAAACTCCTATTTCTTCTTCTCGAGGGATCTGCTGTAGTCGGAATAATGATCATAGAGGTTGTCGATGTTTTCCTGGTCAAAGCCGTCGAAAGCTTTGCCGTTCTCGCCTTCGAGGCGCTGGATAAACTCGACGAACGGTCCGAACGGGATGGTCGGCGCGACGAAGATCTGCTTCAAGCGCGCCCCGTTGTTGTCTTCGTAGGTCAGCACCGGCGTCATCAGGTTCCAGCCGTAGCTTTTCAGCTTACCGTGCACCTCGTCCATCTCTTCACGTGGATCGATGTTGTAGGCAACATGCTGCACCCCGGCGCCGTACCGTCGGACCATTTCATTGATCGCGCTGTCTTCCTCTTCCGAGATGGACAGACCGGTCATGGTCGCCCAGGGATATTCCTCGCTCACACCGGATACCAGCGCGATATGGCTTGCCGGGTGACGGATGGTAAACACGCGCACGTGTTCCTTGAAGCCCAGCTTGCCCCAGGTGCCGATGAAGGCTTCCTCGTCCGTGTGATGTGCGGCGTATGTAATATGATCGATATGCCGCACCGATGTGAGGGCATCCCCCGCTTCGGGTACTTTGCCGCCGAATGGATTCATCTCTGCTCCTTCCGTCGTTGCTATTTTCAGGAATTCTGAACTCGTCGGGCTTTTGCTGCCGATCGTCCGGCTTGCGCGGGTTAGCCCGAATATTTCATGAACGAAGAAAACAATCTTTTCTAAATACTATATTAACAAAAAGATAGTGTCGCGCTATATGGTTTTGCTTCGGCACAGAATGTTTTCAAGGCAAACTCATCTATTCATTCCCCCTTCGGGCGG
>WJJA01000532.1 GCA_014729955.1 bacterium | reverse complement strand
GTGCCAGGGCAAGCAGCGCGGTGGTGTCCGCCGGTTCCTCTTCCAGTTGTTCCCGGTGCCGGGAAATCTTATCCATCCGGCGCTGTTCGAGCAGGTCATCGATCGTTTCATCCAGCTCGTGGGCTTTCTCGTCGTCAGGATGAGCTTCCAGGCGCCGTTGCACCAGTTCGCGCGCTTCATACAGACGGTCCGCTTCGAGATAGAGCTCGGCCAGTTCGAGCAACGCCGGACCCGTCGGGTTCTGCTCGATCTGTTCGAGCAGTTTCTCTTCGCGGAAGCCTTCACGGCTGGTGATCTGCTCGATCTTCTTCGCCGCCGTACTGTTACGTGGGTGGTGTTTCAATACCTGTCGGTACTTCTCCAGCGCCCCGTCCTCGTCACCCTGCCAGTAGAGAATGTCGCCGTAAAGGATCAGAGCGTCGGCGTAAGTCGCCCGTCTTTGCAACGCGAGCTTGAGTTGCGCAAGCGCCCGCTCGTACTGCTTCCGCCAGACATACCGTCTCGCCAGCTCATGGCGGACCTTGTAGTCGCCCGGTTGTTTGTCAAGATAGAGACGGTACATCTCGACGGCACGAGTGCGGCGGTTGTTTTCATCGAGAAAACGCGCGTACTCAAGAACGAGTGCGGGGTCTACCTCCGGATCGGCGACCTTCTGCTCGTACTCGTTGATCTTGTCTTGGAACTGCTGTTGCCGTATCCGACCAGCGCGTTCAACATAGGCCTGCACACGTGGATCGTTCGGCATCTCGCGGCCGAGTTCGTCGATCAGAGGGAGTGCTTCGATCGCACGGCCGAGTTCGTTCAGCAGACGCACCAGCGCCAGACGAGCGTCGTTGTCTTCCGGCTCGAGCCTGAGATATTCCCGATACACCGAAATCGCTTCCAGCAGCACGCCATGCTCCTCCAGACGCTGCGCACGTTCGAGCAGCTCCGGAGCGGTTTCGGCCGTCGCCTGGACAGCCTGCAGCATGAGGATGAGCAGGGTGATTCCGACACGGATCGGGATGCGGCTATAAATGAATCGCAGTGGACTTGCCTGCCACATCGGTCACTTGCACCATCAGAGAGTTGACATTGTCGCCGTCATCGGGGTACACCGCCGAAGCGGTGAGAATGTTAACCTGCTTGCCGACTTCAATTCCGAGCCGGGTCTGCAGCTCTTCCTTCAGGTCGTTGACGACACGATTGGTAAACGAAGCGGCGCCTTCGCGGTCGGTGTTTTCCAGCAGTACCAGGACCTTGTCCATGTACCGTCCGGTGCGGTCGTTTAACGCACGAAGGGAGTTGGTGGTGATCCCGGCGACCTTGCGCACAAGTTCAATACCCTTGGGCAGCTCGGGGTGGTTGACGAGATCGCTGATGTAAACGGACTTGAAAGAGACGATCGCAAATTTTTCGTCGGTTTGCCTGCACTGCAGAATCTGCCTTGCTACTGCGGACTTGAACTCGACCGGAGAAAGAAGGTTCATCTCTCCGTCGTTCTCAGCACCGTCTTCCTCATGCCGCAGAGGTTTGTCTACTTCAGTGGTCTCCAGCAGTTCCGGCTTGCGCAGACGCATCAAGGACTCTTCCATTCGATAAATCGAGAGGCTTTTCAGGAACGCAAAAATCAGATCCTTCTTCTTCAACGGTTTATGGAAAAGACCGTCGGCTCCGAAGGAGCGGGCGACCTGCCCCGTCAGTTTGAGGGATTTCTTGTCGACAAGAAGGAAGATCGGCAGACGCGGATATGCTTCACGCAACTGCTCCACGAGGGACTTCCAACTCTCATCGTCCGGTTCGACCGCCGTGACGAAAAGATCGCTGTCGAGAGCATGCAGCATCGGTTGCAGCTCATCGAATGAATCGACCTGCATCAGCTCACTCTTCGGATGAAAAGCCTGCTTCAAGTCCTCGGCGGTATCCTCATCCAGTCCGAAGCCGACCATGCGAATTGGGATCTCTTCCAGCAGTTCCGCGGACAGTTTCGGCGGCTCTTTCGGTTTCGCTTTCGCTTCCTCATCCACCGCTTCGACGAATCCGACACCGGGCTGAATGCGCATAATGAAGTGGTTCGGCGGCTCAAGCTTGTCTACCATTTTCAGTACGTCCATGTGGTAGAAGTTGCCGGTGTCTGCCGTTTTACGCTCAAAATGGAAAACTCCGACGGCCGCATCCTCCAGAATCTGCATGATCTTGCTCGCGGCGCGGCTGTTTGGATCTCCTGTGGTGATCAGTGTGGTGGTGTTCAATTCCTCAATCGAATTCATCAGGGAGTACACATAGTTCACCAGCTGGCTTTCGCGGGGCGTAGACAGCAGGGGATGCAGGGTGTTGAACACCAGGCGGGAGATCCCGTAGTGCCGGATATACTGTTCGATTTCTCCCAACAGCTGAATAATGGTACCAAAGCTGAATTGACGGCCCGCGATCTGCTTCGGGTACTCCATCAGGATGATCTTGTTTTCTGATAGGTGCTGGGTCAGCGGCAGGCCCAGCTTTTCCGCGCGCAGCACCAGGTTTTCGATGCGTTCATCAGAAATCATGAGGCCGAGTTCGCCGTGTTCCATCCCGGCCAGAAGGAACTGGAACACGAACGGTGTCCGGCCGGACTCCTGACCGCCGCGAGCATAGTATACCCGATCGGAGAAAAGACCTCCGATTGTAGCGTCAACAAAGTCCAAGCCCGAGCTGACTCTGGAAAAGTACATGTCTGTGCCGTCCACAATGGTCCCGGCTTGTCCGGGCATTTTCTTCAGGCGTCTGTCGTACATCAGCCGGCCGGTTTCGAGATACCGAACATGTCGAGCTGAGTACGAAGGGTAACCACACGCCGTTCCAGGAATTGCTGCACGGTTACCTCATCCTTTCAATGTAGGTGCTCCATCCCGAAGGATTCAAATACCCTCATCCATCCGGCAATCTATAACGAGGTTATGAGCCGTTGGTTTTTTTTGCACTTCAGGTTGATTCCAGGATGAAGCAGCGTCTGATTACAGTATTGCAATTCCGGGCAAACAGTAAACATCTGGTTGATGGATGAGTCTATGCTGCATTTAAGAAATCTGCCGACATGAGGCCGAATGGATCAGGGTAACTGAACTATCCCTCCGATGATGGCCTGTAAGTCTGCCGTATGAAATGCATAGATACGAGTCAACCGCCGACAATATAGCAATATTACAAAAAATCCCAAAGAAAAGGAGGACGAGAAAGCACGAATATAGAGTGAGTGTGAGAGACAGGTCGATGCGCCCCGGGTATCAACGTGCCGGCTTTTCGTGTCGCTTGCGTTGTCCCTGATGGTTGAATAGAAAAAAGGTGCGGCCGACGCAATTGCGTCAGCCGCACAGGGTGTAAGAGCCATCAATCCATCCGGTCCAGCATTTTCGCTCAGCTGCAGCCGGTAGTCGCTCCGCAGTTGTGGCACCGGTAGCATGAACCGCTGCGCGTGGTAATCGCACCGCATTCCGGACAGGGGGGAGCGTCTGTTTCCACATGGATGCTGCTGTCCTGCTGATCGGTGATCTCCAGCACGATCGACTCGGCTTCTTTCAGCACCTTGGTGCCGTTTTTGACCCCGGGCTCACTCCTGGTGGTTTTACCGGATTCCCTGCGCACGGGTGTGTCGTCCTCGGACGAATGGGCTCCGCCGTTACGGCCGTTGGAGGGCGCAGCGGTGGTTTCGACGGTTTTACGGTCTTCATCGGGTGGAGCGGTGGTCACTTCTATACCATTCTCGTCAGAATCCGGCGGCTCGCTCAGGCCGTGCTCTTCTGCCGGCATGAACTTCAACGCGAGCCAGCGGAAGATATAGTCCATCACCGATTTCGCGATCGGGATCGCCGGGTTGTTGGTAAAGCCGCTCGGTTCGAATCGTGTATGGATGAACTTGCGGACGAGAACTTTCAAGGGAACGCCGTATTGCAGCGCCAGGCTGATGGAAGTGGCGAAGCTGTCCATCAGGCCGGACACGGCCGAGCCCTCTTTGGACATCACGATGAAGATCTCACCGGGCTGACCATTCTCATACATGCCGACCGTGATGTAGCCTTCGTGCCCGCCCACGGTGAACTTGTGTGTGATCGCCTGTCGCTCGTCCGGCAGTTTGTGGCGCAGCATCCGCTTTTTCGCTTTGGCTTCCTTCTTCTCGTCACTTTCCGCCTGTTTCTCCTCTTTCGAGGTGTTCAGCGGCTGGGACGCCTTGCAGCCGTCACGGTAGATCGCAATCGCCTTCAAGCCCATCTGCCAGGCCTGGGTGTAGGTCTGGGCAATCTCGTCGGCGGTCGCATGATTGGGCATGTTCACGGTCTTGGAGATCGCGCCGGAGAGGAACGGCTGCACCGCGGCCATCATACGCACATGACCCATGTAGTGAATCGCACGCTGTCCCTTATACGGCTTGAAAGCGCAATCGAAGACCGGCAGGTGTTCATCTTTCAGCCCCGGGGCGCCTTCGATCGTATCATTTGCGTCGATGTAATCGACGATTCGCTTAATCGAACGGTCGTCGTATCCCATACGGTGCAGCGCTTCCGGCACGGTACGGTTTACGATCTTCAGCAGACCGCCGCCTACCAGTTTCTTGTATTTTACCAGCGCGATGTCCGGCTCGATCCCGGTGGTGTCGCAGTCCATCATGAAGGCAATGGTGCCGGTCGGTGCAAGTACCGTGACCTGCGCGTTGCGGAACCCGTCACGTTCGCCGCGGGCGAGCAGCTCATCATAGACATCACGGACCGTGTCCATGATAAAGGCCGGCACGCGCTCCTGATCGATCCGTTCCACGGCGTTGGAATGCTTGCGAATCACACGCAGCATGGAACGGCGATTCTTCTTGTATTCCTTGAATGGACCCATCCCGGCTGCGATTTCCGACGATGTCCGGTAAGCCTCGCCATGCATCAGAGCGGTGATCGCTGCGGCGTACGCGCGACCGTCGTCTGAATCGTACGGCAAACTGCGGCTCATCAGCAACGCGCCCAGGTTCGCATACCCAAGGCCCAGCGTACGGAACAAACGGCTGTTCTCTTTAATCTTATCCGACGGATAGGAGGCGTTGTCGATGATGATTTCCATCGCGGTGATGGTGATGCGCACCGCCCGTCGAAACGCTTCCACATCGAAATCGCCGGCCTCGTCGCGGAAGGTCATCAGGTTCAGAGATGCTAGGTTGCAGGCGGTGTCATTGAGGAACATGTACTCGCTGCATGGATTCGACGCGTAGATCCGATCCGTCACCGAGCACGTGTGCCAGTCGTTGATCGTGGTGTCGAACTGCAGGCCGGGATCGCCGGTTTCCCAGGCGGCCTGCGAAATTTTGTCCATCAATTCCTGTGCACTCATGGTCTGGACGGTTTCACCGGTTGTAACCGCTTTCGTACCAAAGGAGCTGTCGCTCTGGTATGCCTGCATGAAATCGTCAGTGACACGTACCGAGTGGTTCGCATTCTGGAAGAAGATGGAGGAATACGCCTCGCCGTTAAAACTGGAATCGTATCCCTGTGCGATCAGCGCCTTGGCCTTCTGCTCCTCCTTGACCTTGCTTTCGACGAATTCCATAATATCCGGATGGTCATGGTTAAGGATGACCATTTTTGCGGCACGCCGTGTTTTGCCGCCGGACTTGATCACACCGGCGAAGGCATCGTACCCCTTCATGAAACTGACAGGACCGGAGGCATAACCGCCGGTGGACATCTGCTCCACCGAGCTGCGCAGGGTGCTGAGGTTGGAGCCGGCACCGCTGCCGAACTTGAACAGCATCCCTTCGGTTTTGGCGAGGTCCATGATCGATTCCATCGTATCTTCGACGGAATTGATGAAGCATGCGGAGCACTGCGGCTCTTCCTCCACGCCGACGTTGAACCACACCGGGCTGTTGAACGCCATCCGCTGATGCAGCACGAGGGCGGCCAGTTCGTCCCGGAAACGATCGGCATCGTCGTCCGTGGCGAAGTACCCGTCCTTTCGACCCCACTCGGAAATGTTGTCAACAACCCTGGAAATCAGCGTTTTCAAGCTGTTTTCACGCTGCTCGGTTCCCAACTTGCCCTTAAAATATTTGGAAACAACAACATTGGTCGCAAGCTGGGACCAGGAGGAAGGCATCTCCACATCACGCTGCTCAAAAATAACTTCACCATTTTCATTGGTTATCTGCGCAGATTTCTTCTCCCATTTCACTTCGTCATAAGGGTGTACTTCTTCCTTGGAGAAGTAACGGTGAAAAACCAGACCCTTCTCTTCGGATTTCTTGGATTTAGGCTTTTGATTTTCTTTGCCTTGGGGTTTAGTCTCTGCCATAACTCCTCCCGTCGGGGTATTGTGCTTTTGCGAAGTTCGAAGGTTGTGTTACATGCCTTTTTACGACGATACTCAGCTCAAATTGCAGACAAAACAAGCCGATACCTTATGATCCCGAGTTACACGGCTCTGCTTGTTCGAATGAAGCTCCCGAATGTCCAAAAGAGCCTACTACACTAACAAATCTATGTGCATGAGAGAGAGAAAATCACCTCGGACACGACGAAGGTCGCGCCTTTAAGTTGATTATAAATAGCTATTTAATGAATCAATCGGGTTGTAAAAGAAATGTGCCGCCACTGGTTCTGCAACGCACCAACCGTTAGATGGATATTGATCATCTGTTAGCACCATGATGGTTGTCTGGAGCCACAGGGTGAGATTAGCTTCCACCTCTTCACGCACACCGTCGGACCCTGCCCTTGCCGTTTTTCTATCAGCAAGATAGAGGGGGTCTTCTTACTTGTCAAGCGGGTAAATCAACACGGAGAAAAAAAACAGTTCGAAGAAGTCTCCCCCGATTCTAACTTCACGAAAAACGAATCTAAAACATTTAATAAACAATAGATAACAAATGGAGGAGCAAGAATACGTCTGCATTGAATTCAATTAGAAATCACAACGTGGCACCTTTGCGAATAAGAAGCCGAGGTCTATTGAACCGCCCAAGGGGCGGGGGCTCCATTACCGTATTTCTTGTTTGTCTGAACTCTTTCAATATCAACCAGTTCTCCGTTTGCAGGTCTCTCGCAGGGAGAGCATGGCAGGACAGGTTCCTCCATGCGGTCAGGATCGAGTTCAAGCTCTGCGAAAATGTTTGGAAAGGGCTAGTGCCTGGCTTTGGTAGTGTGAGCCGCCGTTTCCGTAGAGAACGTCCGGCAACATGCTGTTTCTATGAAACATAAGGCGGAAGAATGTCTGGCCGTGGGTGAGACGGAACGGGACGTCATGGCTTCGAACTTCAAGCACCACGTGAGCTCCGGGTGGATCGGCCATACCGAAGCCGCTGTCGAAGAAGCCGGCATAATGAGTGCGCAACTCGCCGGAAGAGGTATCATACGGAATCATTTCTGCTGACAGGTCCGCCGGAATGCGCACGCGTTCCACGCCTGCAAAAAGATAGAACGCTTCAGGCATCAGGATGAGCGGCTCATCATCCCGCCGTCGGATCGGCTCCCAGAACTTCAATCTGTCGTACTCATCCTCCCGGCTGAGGTCAATGCCTTCCGTGTGATGACGTGCGCGCCAGCCGATAATGTCTCCCTCACCTCGTCCTTCCAGATCAATCCCCATGAAGAGGCCCTGTTCCACGAGATAGTCGTCGGGGGACATCGGTTCGCCGGACTTGTCATACAGCAGGGGTTGATTGTGAGCACGCCACATCAGTTCATCGTCCTGGATCAGTGTCGTGCCTTTCATGACGCGCAACTGGTTCAGGGACAAGCCGGTCTGCACACGGACGGGAAAGCTGCGGGGAAACACTTCTATATATAGAGGGCCGCTATAGCCGGCGCGAACCTCTTCAAAGCGGTGCCCGTAATCCGTAATCGTACGTGTGAAGATATCGAGACGTCCGGTGCTGCTCTTGGGATTGGCCTTGGCATACAAGTCGGGGGGAAGGTCGGGCGATTCCTGCAGGGGAATGATATAG
>WJJA01000531.1 GCA_014729955.1 bacterium | reverse complement strand
TCATGCACGTGTTCGGGACCATAATAGCCGGAAATGATGATTACGGGTGTTTCTTTCGTCAGGCTGAAGGATCGAATCGTGTTCAACGCCTGCAAGCCGTCATATTCCGGCATCTTCAGATCCAGCAGGATGAGGTCCGGCTTGCGATTCTTCGCTTCACGCACCACCTCGCGACCGTTCATCGCTGTCACCACCTTGAAGCCGTTCTCAACCAGCAGGCTGCTGGTAATGTCGAGCATATCCGGTTCATCGTCGGCGACAAGAACCAGACGTTCCGTCTCAGCTTCCTCTTCCGCCATTTCTTCTTTCTTTTTCACACCGAGCCATTCTCGCAACCGCTGTCCGACCCATTGTTCAGGGTAGTTGGTGCGCAAGGCCAGCCCCTTGCCCAGCGGACGCCATTCATCACGTCGGAACTGATCAGTGCTCTCCGCGACGATCACAAAGCGGCCCGGCAGCATCCATTGCTTATCGATCCAGACGCTTAACCAATCGACAGCATGATGCCCCTCCTGCTCTGAATCCATCACCACCAATCCGACATCCGCCAGGTGCTCACGTTTCACATCAAGTATGCTTGCCGGATTCAGGCACTGGTACCCGATCTCTTTCAGGGCTTCCGTATAGATCCGGTTTAACTGCGCATTTTGCAGTAATAGTAAAGCCCTGGGTGGTGCATCCGAACGAGCCGGGTCTTTCTTCTCTTTTTCGGCCGGCGTAGCACGTGGAGCAGCAGCGGGGTCTTTTTCACGGTTCGGGTTGAATTTTTCCGTGAAGTCTTCTTCCATGTACGAGCTGATCGCATCTTTTGATTTCTTGCTCATCTTCTGGATTTCCAGCTCGGCTTCATCGTCGCCGGTCTGCGTGACAGGACCGCTTACCTGCGCTTCACCGATGTTCACCATCTGGACCTTGACACCCTTGAGGTACTGTTGGGTGGGAAAGAGCTTCGCGGCTTTCCCGGAAAAGACCTTCATCTTTTCCATGCTCATTTCCATCACGCGCACCTGCGGGGGAGCGCCCTGGATCGGGATCTCCAGGTAGACCGGCTTGTCGTCCTGGATCATGGAGACGTACAGGTTGCTGACACGTTTGATCGGCGGGATGATCTGCAGCCAGAGGGCAGGGTAGTTTTCAAATTCACCCTGCTTGACCACAACGACATAGAAGCTGAGACGGTGGTGCAAGCCCTCCTGGAAGTACTGCGCCCTGGCGAGAAACGGTTTCTTTTCCCGAATCATCTTTTCCGGAAGGGGCGGAACGGTATCATCGACAATCAGCCCCTGCACCTTCTTCTTGGATTCAGCATATTTCAGGATCCTGCTGTCATAGTCGTTGTCGCCGTCATAGATCTGTAGATCGGGCGCCTGGCGGATGATCCGCTGAAAGGCGCTCCGTGACTCATTCACCGGGAAGGATTCACCAAACGGTTTGGGCAGTGCACCGCGTTCTTTATTCATAAGCTTGTTCACCCCTATCCTGATCTTCCACCAATGGAATATACAACCGGAAGCGTGTGTTGCCCGGCTGCGATGTTACATCCATACGACCGTGCAGACGTTCCAGATTGCGCCGGATCATGTACAGACCGAGTCCGTTCCCGCTGCCGCGTTTGCGTGCCCGCTCATCATCGCGCTTTGTCGTCATGAAGGGTGTGCCGAGACGCTCCAGTAATCCCTCCGGTATCCCGCTGCCGGTGTCGTGCACCTCCAGCCATGCTTCCCCGTCGCTGCGCCCGGTACGAATCGACAACACACGGCGCTCGCTGTCCATCATCGCATCCCGGGCATTGGTGACCAGGTTGGTAAACATCTGCGAGATTGTGCCGGCACGTGCACGCACGAGTAGCGGCTCCGTATGGAATGAACGCCGCACCTCGATCTGATGCTTGATAAACATGTCGGACTGCAGCAGCCCGACGTCCACTTCCAGCACGCCGTTCAGGTCCAGCAGAGTTTTCTCTTCATTCACGTTCTGTTGGTGGTAGATCATGATATCGTCAATAATGCCGGCGACACGCTCCGCGGCGCCCTGGATCTTCTTCAGACGGGCCGCATTTTCCTCCAGCGCATCGAACAGCTTGCGTGAATCGGTTTCACCTGA
This sequence comes from bacterium, assembly GCA_014729955.1. GTDB lineage: Bacteria > Electryoneota > Electryoneia > Electryoneales > Electryoneaceae > WJJA01. The sequence goes on along the minus strand of WJJA01000531.1, from coordinate 1,360 downwards.
GGATAACAACTCTTCGAGCTTGTCGAGAGAAAAGTCCGCATTGGACTGGATGATGGAAGCCGGGTTGCGAAGGTTGTGGACAATGCCGGAGGCGATCAGACCGAGCTGTGTCAGATGGAAATTGCTGAAGGTTTCCGCCTCAAAACGCTTGCGGTCTTCCTCCGCTTTCTTACGATCCGAGATGTCCTGCTTGATAGCGATGAAGTGTTGGATGTTGCCGGCACGATCCCGCACCGGTGTGACCGTCTGCAACTCCGGGTAAATGGTGCCGTCCTTGCGCCGGCTGAGCAGTTCACCGGACCAGGGTTCTCCATGCTGGATTCGTTCCCAGATCTCATCGTAGAACTCGTCCGAATGTTCCCCCGATCGGAAGACTGCAACATGCCGGCCGACCACATCGCGCTCGTCATACCCGGTCATCGCCTTCAAACCTTCGTTGACCCACTGGATGACGCCGTCCGCATCGGTGATCATGATCGCATTGTACGCCGCGGTCAGTGCACGGTCCTGCAGGTAAACCCGCTCGTTCACATTCTTGTGGGCGGTAATGTCTTCAAAATTCATGACGGCTGCGATGATCACACCATCCTCGTCACGAATCGGGGCCGACTGCACCATGATCCACATCTTGTCACCGTTGCCGGCCTGCACGAGAAACTCCTCACCACGGCAGACCTCGCCCCTCTGCAACGATCGGATGATCGGCATATCATCATATCGCACCGGACTTCGATCATAGTGGAGGAAGGTGATACGCTCCGGCACATTATGCAGGGTATGACCCACAAGGGAGACACCATAGCGGTCGGCGGTCAGCTGGGCGATTTCATTGGCCAGCAGCACCTCTTCGCTCTCCGCGTCAACAACCACCACGCCGCCCGGCATGTTGTCCAGCACGGCATGCAGGAACCGATTGGACTGACGTAACGCCTCTCGGACCTCAATGGAATGGGACGAGTCTGTGCCGCCCGACGGTTTCTCCTCCGGCTCGGACACCACTTTCAAGCGCATGCGTGGACGATTTTCCGAACCCCCTTTGTCACGTTTTCCCAGTTGCATGAACCCTCATCTGTAGCAGAAATCCCCCCGCCCGGAGATCGCCGACCGGTTCAGGCCGTCACGACCCATTCAGGGAAAGAGAAACGTTTTCATCAATATACAATCGAAGGCCACTGTTCAAATCACCCTTCGATATGTACCGTATCTTAAAGTTCACCCTTCCGTTTCAACTCCTTTTCCTCGACTGAGGTCAGCTCGATATCGGGATTCACCCCCTCGCCCCGGCTAGTCATCAGACTGACCACGATGGTCACAAGGCCGCCGATGAGGAAGGCAGGTACCAACTCGTACAAGGCACCCT
>WJJA01000530.1 GCA_014729955.1 bacterium | reverse complement strand
ATTCGGGGTCATTGCGCATTTCTTCCGCAACTTCCTGCAGCACACGCGCCACCTGCTCCGGGTCTTCTTTGTAGGACACGCCGACCGCCACAAGAGCACGAGAATACTGGTGGGTCATGTTGGAAACGACTGTAACTGAACTGTGCGGGATGATATGCAGAACACCGTCGAACGAGCGTAACGAAAGGGTACGCAGACCGATTGATTCCACCACGCCGGCCTTGTCAGCAGCGACGACGATGTCTCCCACACGCACCTGGTTTTCCGCGATGAAGAAGAATCCGTTCAAAACATCCGCCACCAGCGACTGTGCGCCGAAGCCGATCGCCACACCCAGAACGCCGGCGGCCGCCAGGATGGGTCCGAGATTGATTCCGAGTTCACCCAGGATCAGCGTAATTGCCAACGCCAGGACAAGAACTTTGGTTGCGTTCAGCGAGAGGTCGATCAGCGTTTGCCCGCGCCGTGCCGATTCGCCCTCGCGCTTTTGCATCAGGTGCACGGTACTGCGACGAATCACGAATTTCAAAACGAACCATAACAGCCAACTGCCGATGAGGATCAGCAGCACCTTGATACTAGTCTGCATCCAGGCCGCCTGCCAGTGCAGGTTCAGATCGTTCAATTGTTGTTCGAGGTTCATGTGATACACTTCCTTTTACTGGATTCACCATGAATGTTGCATGATAGCTGTGACAGGCTCAATCATTCAAGCAGCGAATCCGAAAACCATCGCAACAGCGAGGTAGGTCCACCGAAAATTCCACGGACGAGTGCGGCTTAAACAGCTTTTGTTGTCATTGCTGATGCCGTTGAAGATCCATTTTGAGTGTCGGGTCACAACCTTTTGACACGGGCCACGACCCGACACAACGTTTCGACGGACGATTGCATGAGAATTCACGAATTGTGTCGGCTGTGCCGGCGCAGGGACACGCTCAGGGACACAATTCGGGGTCGGGCCGCTCTTCGACTCGCCGAATCCTCGGTGATGTTTGCGCTCGGGAAACAGTTTGTCTATGACGGTCTGCCGTTGAATGTCAATGTCGGTGCGGCTGCGGATGATCTCGGGAGACGTTTAACCCGAATATTTCATAAATGATGAAAGCGAGCTATGGTAAGGACTGGTTTTACAGGAAGATGTTCCCCAATTTGTCACTTCCTCCCGGCGACGGTTTGTGCCCAGACGTAAAAGAGAAAAACCCATATTATTCATTCACCCTTCGGGCGGTCCCAAGCACGTCATCTGCTTTGTTCCGAAGGATTCGCGGTATTGCCATACAGCTTCATCCTTCGCGCCTCGCATCTGACGCACTTTGAACTCGTGAAATATTCGGGTTAAACCTTACTCTCGGGATGGGCATGTTCAATTCCATCGGCAATCAAACGGACAGGGGACGATTCAACTTTTGCTCCGGGAGGGACAAGTTGCGCTCTCGGGCGGGAGAAAACTGTTGGATGAGCGGTGCAAAGCCCGTACATTTGATGCGTGGATTCTTCAGCAAACGGCTGAAGACGTACGATCTTTAGGAGGTAGTACAGAAGTATGCAAGGTCAAGTGAAGTGGTTCAATGATGCCAAAGGCTTTGGCTTCATCGAAGGCGAAGATGGTAAGGACGTGTTCGTCCATTTCAGCGCGATTGCAGAAGACGGCTTTAAGTCGCTTGCTGAAGGTGAAATGGTAGAGTTTGACCTCGAGCAGGGCCAGAAGGGTCCGGCCGCGAGCAACGTTCGGAAGCTCGGCCGGTAATCCTTTTACCGAGACCCGATCATTCCAACCCCCTCCTGCTAAAGCGGGCGGGGGTTTTTGTTGTTGTCTTCCGTAACATGGTGTCGCTGAGTCCGGGGTGGCCGTTGGTCGGACGCAGCCCGCCGTGGCTGTCGATCCGGCGATAATCAACCACCCGTTGAGTGGAGCGGCAGGCGTCCTGTCAGCCGGACACCGGCTTGCCTGCCCAACGGCGGCGGTTTTGCTGCCGGATGCCGCCCGCCCCACGGCATAACACGCTTCACACCCCCGAAACTTCAAGTAACACTGTAGAAATCCTGCCTCTTCGGTGTCGATAAACTCCAACCTTCTCTCTCGCCTCTCGATTTATCAAAATCATATATAACAATATATTACAAGTCTAATTCCGGTGATACTTCAGAAATTGCTCCACGAATGCTCTCAAAAAAGCTAAAGTTCCGTGCGAGGCTTCCGATACCTAATGGTGGAAGGACGAAGCACCTTCCCGAACAAGCGAACAGTAGCAGCGAACAGAACAAGCGAACCAGAAGGGTAAAGGAGGTCATCATGAGCACGCGCATTAACCACAACGTGCTATCGCTGATCGGACAGCGAAACATCTGGCAGACACAGGGCCAGTTGGACCAGGCTGTCAATCGCCTGAGTTCCGGCCTGCGGATCAACTACGCGTGGGAAGACCCTGCCGGTATGGCGGTGTCGGAGCGCCTGCGCGCACAGATCGCTTCGATGGAAGAAGCGGAACGGAACGCCAATTACGCCATTAACATGCTGCAGACGGCAGAGGGCGGCTTGGCGGTGATCGACGATTCTCTGATTCGTCTGCGCGCGCTGGCGATCCAGGCATCCAACGGCGCACTGACATCCGGCGACCGTATCGCGCTCAACCGTGAATTTGAGCAGCTGGTCTCGGAAATTGACCGGATCGCGCGCAATACCAATTACAACGGCCTGTACCTGCTGGACGGCTCCCTCTCCGGCAACGACACCCGGTCCGGTGTGAAGCTGCATATCGGGACCTACAATCGCTATGGACGCGACTATTACTGGGTATCGATGGGGGACGCCACCACCAGCGCGTTGGGGATTGATGAGCTCGACATCACCAATACCCTGAACGCACAGTCGGCCATCAACGCCCTGGACGAAGCGATTACGTCCAAGGACGCTCTGCGGACCTACTTCGGCGCCTACATTAACCGCCTGCAGAACACGATTCTTAACCTGCAGATCTCGAAGGAAAACGCCACGCAGTCCGAATCGCAGATTCGTGATGCGGACATCGCCGCCGAGATGAGCGAATTTGTACGCGCCCAGATCCTGATGCAATCCGGCATCTCGATGCTGTCGCAGGCCAACATGATTCCGCAAATGGTAGCGCAACTGATCGGATAGCGCGAGGAAGTGTTCGCTAGACCCTTCGCGGTTCGCAGAAGGGGTCGGGTTCCGGGATTTTCCCGGGGCCCGGCCCGGTTCGACTGCACTTCTGCACCTGCGTTGGAGGGATATAGCAACCTTCCTTTCTATCCCGCGCGCAACACCCCTCGCCGCGTATCCTCCTGGAAACGCCGGCGATTTTTCTCTCCCTCTGCGACACAGACCCCACCGTCTTAGCCCGAATATTTCACGAGTTCAAACTGTGTCAGATGTGAGACGCGAAGGATGAAGCTGTAGGGCAATACCGCGAATCCTTCGGAACAAAGCAGATGACACAGTCGGGACCGCCCGAAGGGGAATGAATAGATGAGTTCGGCCTGGACACAATCTGTGCCGGAGAAAACCGGCATGTCGTGATATTATCCTATTGTTAATATGGTTATTAGAAAGTGATTTTCTCTCCATTCATGAAATATTCGGGTTAGATGCACCAATCCTCCGGTTGCAGCACGTAGACAGTCGTGGAGCATTCGACAGCAATCGCAGCTGAAGATCCACCTTCGCGCCAATCGTGCCATACTGATACAACCGGACCCACCGACCAGACCATCTGTTCCATAAACCGTCTCATGATGATACCCGGAGAATTGCCTGTCCCACATTCATTTCGACCTATCACGATGGAGAGCATTTGGTATATTTCGCATTCTCATGCAATTACAATTTCGCGACTCTCAAGCCGGCATTCCACTTGCATTACAAGGAAGTGTACGCGAT
>WJJA01000529.1 GCA_014729955.1 bacterium | reverse complement strand
GTTCTGTCAGGTCTACCGGCGGGAAACGGAGTGTGACCTGACGGTCCTTTCGCGCACAACCTCGAATACAACCGCTCCAAGCCACGGGTCGCACACACCGGTCGGTTTGACACGGACGACCTCCCCATGATCCGCAACCCCTTGCATCCGGCGGGGGGCACCGCTATTCTTCCAGTGGTCCCGGCGGATGGGATGTCCCGGGATGACCTGAACCCTGATACCACGGGAGCGCAGCATGAAAATCGACTACAGGCTGGAAGCGGACGCATCAAATATGAAGGCTATGATCCTGGGCTGGCCGGAACGTTTTTCGGTCGCCTGGAAGGTGGGGCGTGAAATCGGCCGTACCGTGCCGGTCGAACCCCCGTCCGCTCTTGTCTGGGTCGGGATGGGCGGCAGCGCGGTCGGAGGCGATTTCGTCGCGGCGATGTTGCGTGCGCACGCCTCGTTCCCCGTGTTCGTACATCGCGGTGGTCCGTTGCCGGCATGGGTGGATGATTCCTGCCGTGTGCAACTGGTGAGCTATTCCGGCAACACGGCGGAGACCCTTGCCACGGCGGAAGAGGCGGTCCAACGGCAGTGCGCCGTCGACGTGCTTACGAGCGGCGGGACACTGGAGCAGTGGGCGAAGGGACATGAGATTCATCCGTGGATCATCGAAGGCGGCCGTCCGCCGCGCACCGCGTTGCCCGATATGCTCGCGTTCACACTGGGCGTACTGCACGGTCGCGGTTGGGTAGAGATCGCGGATGCGGACCTGTCGGAAGGTTTGACACTGCTGCAGCATGCCGGCGATGAGCTGGCGAAGGCACCGGGAGAAGGCCACGCGATCGAACACCTGATCGAACAGGCACTGGTGCGCCACATGATGATCTACGGATCCGGCCGTTTCGCCCCGGTGGCGCGGCGCTGGGCCTGCCAGTTGAATGAGAACGCGAAGCGCACCGCTCATTGGGGCGAACTGCCGGAGATGAACCATAACGAGGTGGTGCCGTTACGGGAAGGTTCACCGTGGTCGCGTGTGACCGGCATCCTTCTGCTGGACGATCCCTTCGCGCCGGACGATGTCCGCGTGCGTGTCGAAGCCACCGCGAGCATCGCATCCGAAACCGGCTGGGGGGTGGAAATTGTGCGTCCCACCGCGGACGGCCCCCTCGCGCAACTGCTCGAACTAACCCTTGTCGGCGACTGGCTCAGCTACTGGCTGGCACTGGCGCAGGGCATCGACCCGACTCCGATCCCGACGATCGAACGGCTCAAGTCGATGATTTGACAGGATAGAGTACCGCTCGCTAAACCGAAGACAAGACTCATCTTTACGGCAGCTCTCGCCTGTGAGAAACAGTTGGGAGCTGCCGTCGCGTTTGACAGGACCTATATTGCGTGTACGCTTGGTTCTATTCGCCGGCCTGCCGGCCTGTCGGGAGGGATACGGATGAAAGCGCTCCTTGCTGCGACCGCTCTATCCGTTTGCATCGCAGGAATGCCTGCAACAGCCTTTTCGGATTCATCCCTTCCCTTGTTGCACCACCCGGTCGGCGACACGATCGATGCTGCGGAAGCATCCCGTTACGGGCTATTCAGCGAGATCCCCGGATTCCAATCTGCCCTCCTTGCCCCCGGCGGCAAAAAGAAGGCTGTCGAGCTGCATGTGGTTACGAGGCAGGGGACGAACTCCCGGACCGATACCCTGTTAATCCCATCGCATCTTCTACTGTTGCTCTCCGACTGTCTCCACGGGCTGGATGCCGAACAGGACGGGGAGCCTGAGGTTGTCAGTTTCGAATGCCGTGTCGAGATGCGGTCCGGTCATCTCGTAACCGGACGGCTTACCCGCTGGAACGGCCCGGAGATCGTTGTCACCAACCCCTATGGAACGAGTACCCTCCCAATAGAAGAAATCCATACTCTGAGCTATGAACAGCATGTCGGGCCGGGTGGTCCCGGGACAACCCGTCTGCTTCGGAAAGCCGACCCGAACCGGACACGTCTCCTGTTCATGCCCACGGGACGAAGCCTCGAGCACGGCGAAGGATATTTCGGGGTCTACGAGGTGGTGATGCCGGCAGTGCAGGTTGGGGTAGGACGAAAGGTATCGCTCGGGGGCGGTTTCTTTCCGTTCACCGACGGCGAGGTTCTTTTCGGCTGGTTGACCGGGCAGGCGGGCCTGGTCGAACAGGAACGGTTCGCCCTGGCGGCCGGCACCATTGCCCTGCTTGTCACCGGCGAAGACGAGGACTTCAGCGCGGGTATTGTCTACGGCATCGGCAGCTACGGGACATCGGACCGTTCGATCATCCTGGGCGCCGGCTACGGATATGCCGACGGCCGTATGGCGGACAAACCGATGATCACGCTCGGCGGTCAACGCCGGATCGGGCGTTCAACCAAACTGCTGAGCGAGAACTGGCTCCTGCCGGGGATCGATTGGCCGGTGCTTTCGCTCGGGATCCGCTGGTTCGCGGAGTCGCTTTCGGCCGATTTCGCGCTGGTGCGACCGATGGACCCGAAGTTCACCTTCCTCGGCATTCCTTACGTCGATTTCGTATGGCATTTCTAACCCGAATATTTCATGAATGGAGAGAGCATTATTTCCTAAAACACATAATAACAATAAGATATTATCACGACATACAGTTTTTTACCGGCACAGATTGTGTCCAGGCCAAACTCATTTTTTCATTCCCCCTTCGGGAGGTCCCAACTGTGTCATCTGCTTTGTTCCGAAGGATTCGCGGTATCGCAATACAGCTTCATCCTTCGCGCCGCACATCTGACACAGTTTGAACTCGTGAAATATGCGGGCTAAATGAAACAGGCCTGAACTTATCAGACCTGTTTCAGCTTCCTGCTTCATCCTGCCGCACGGACGACGAGACCAGCGGTGTCGCTCACGTATACGTACAGAATACGGTACCGGGTCGGTGTCAGATTCGACTTACTCCTCCAGGCGCTGCTTGGTGAAGGTGCCGTCCGGGAAACTGTCCACGAATCGAATGTCGGTCATGATCCAGCGCGTCCATTTGTCTTCGACCAGGAGGGATCGGATCTCGGTGTCCATGGGATATTGACGGTTTCCGATCTTCTTCAGCTCCCGTACCTGCATCTCCTTGATCGGCTGATTGTCCACACCGCTGAGGATGGTTCGCATCGCCACACCGGTGCGTTTGTCGATGAAGATCTTCCGGTACGGGTAGCTCATCGACAAATCTTTCCCCTCCATTTCGATCACCACCGTGCTGTCGGTCTCTTTAACGATGGAGGCGGTGTACTTGTCGCGCAGGGTCTTCGATTCGGTCATGTCCTCGTAGGAGAAATCCCCACCCTGCACGCCTTCACGCAACATGTGGCCCTGCACCAGCATGGTCCGGTCCTGGCGCGGAAAATAGATCCAGAGTTGATCATCCCGTTTCAGGTAGCGTACCCCGCGTTCCCGCGGTGGATCGGTGTACTCCATCAGCGCACGGGTTTCGCCCTCCACCTTGCCGATCAGTCCGAATTCCCGTTCTCGACCGCCCGGGGTGTGGATAATCATTCGGGCCTCCCATTCGGCGGCCTTGTAGGTCATGTTGCGGTCCACCGTGTCGAGCCATTCGTCTGCGGTTTTCGCGCACACGCTCGAAGCGAGGAACCATGTCGCGAGAATCAGCCCGAGAAGGATTCGTGTCTGCATGATGATGTCCTGTATGGTTGAATGGTCCTGCCGTTTTGGCTTTGCAGTCCGGTGGCGCCTTCGCCCGGACTTGGTTCTCTTACGGTTCTACAGCCTGACTCCCCGGGGCAGGGCGGGCGTCTCCGCCCACCGATAAACGCGGCCGGGCGTTCATGCATCCCCCCGGAATCGCCTGCGGCGATAGACAGGCACGCCGACGTCCGGCTGACAGGAGGCCTGCCCCACTCGGTCAAGGGGTCGCCCGAGTGAACAACCTCCCGGCGTCAGTGACTACGACTGAGGCGCACAAGCCCGGTCTACGACTCTTAATGCGCGCGCAGGGCTTCCACCGGCTGCATCCGTACCGCCACTCGTGCCGGGTACCACGCTGCAAGCAGCGACACGATCAGGCCGAACAACGCGGCCTGTATCCCGGTGGCCGGCGCCGCCGTCGGGTAAATAATCGGCGTGAACGGCAGATCCATGTGCTCGGTGAAACCGGAATAGTCGATGCCGACATGGTTCAGAATCCCGGTAATCAGCAGGCCAAGGGCGAGACCGACGGCGGTGGCGAAGAGGCCGATCATGATCGACTCGCTCAGGACCATGCGCATGATCCGGCCCCGGTCGTACCCGAGCGCACGAAGAGCGCCGATCTCACGGGTCCGCTCGATCACGCTCATCAGCACCGTGTTGACCACCGTGGTCCCGGCAATCACACCGAGCAGGATCAGCATGACCGCATGAAAGCCCTTTGCCGCGCTCATGGAGCTGTAGTAGACGCCCTGCTCCTGCCACGGCACCGCTTTGACCGTGTCGCCGAACCCCGCCTCGTCGAGTGCGGCCTGGATCCGGGCGGCAACCTCACGGGCACCGTCGAGGCCGCTCCGGTTGTAGGTCACGATTTCCAGCGCCATATCCTCCATCACCAGCTGGTATTGCGCGGAGGGCAGCGGAATGTAAAACTGCTTCTTGTCAAGCAGTCCGATGTTGGTGCGCACCAGTCCGACCACGGTGTAAAGGCCCGGCCCCATGCCGCCGTAACTGTTGGAGGCAACCATGAAGAGCTCGTCGCCCACACCGAGCCCCAGCTCCTCGGCGAGTTGATAGCCGACCACGGTTTCATCGGCGTCACGCTTCGCCATGCGCCCTTCGATGATAAAGTCCTCCAACGCGAGCAGGTTATGTTCCCGCTCGGGCATGATCGCCAGGCCCATCGCCGGTACGACCCCATCCGGTTTCTCCAGCAGCACGCCGAAGCGAATGCGTGGAGCGGCATCTTCCACGCCCTCCACATCGCTGACCAGCGGCAGCAATGTCTCCAGGTTCTGCAGGCCCTTGTCCAGCGGCAGCGGTCGTGTGCGGTCTACCGCTTCGGCCGGCATCACCTTCACATGCCCGGCGTCCACACGCACAAACGCGCTGAAGAAGTTTTCCATCGCGCCTCGCATGTACGCATCAATGAAGATCACGAAGACCACGGCGATGGTAATCGCAACAATCGTATAGAAGGTGCGCTTCGGTTGACGCCGTACGTTACGCGCGGCGAGTGACAGCATGCTCATATCATTCCCTCCCGCAGGGCGCGCACGATTTCGCCTTTCGAAGCTCGTGCCGATGCACCCCAGCTCGCGAGCGCCGACACCGCCAGGCCGAAGAGGTAGATCCAGCCGATCGTTCCGGCTTTTACCGCCGGGTAGATCGCGTCACGTACCGGCACACCCTTCATGTTCGCAAGCTCGGTCGCCTCGCCCAGGCTGATGCCGTGATGGGAGAAGTAGAGTGTGAGCGGAATGCCGATGGCAAGCCCCGCCAACCCTGCAAACACACCGAGAAGAATGCCTTCGTTCAGGAACATCGCCCGTACCGTGCCGGTCTGGAAGCCCAGGGCACGCAACGCGCCGATCTCGCGTGTGCGTTCATGCACCGCCATCAGCATTGTGTTCGCGACACCGACTGCCGCCATCACCATCAGGATGCCGATGATGATCAGGTAGACAATCCGCTGGAACTTGATCATCATCACGAAATCGGAGGCCAGGTCCAGGTACGTGTGCCACTCGACCCCGGGGTGCCGTTTGCTCAACATCTCTTTCACATCTCGTGATCGGTCGGGTTGGTCGAGCCGCAGGGAAACCTCGGTGGCGGCATCGTCAAGGATGGCCATGTCGAGGGCGGTCTGCAAGGGCAGGAAGACCGAACTCATATCCGATTCAAAATGCCCGGTGGAATGCAGTCCGACCACCGGCAATGTGCGCGGGTTCAACGCCCCCGGCGCGCTACGGATCATGATGGTGACACGGTCGCCGACATCGACATCCAGCGATTTTGCCAGCGGTCGTCCGATCAGCACACCCTGCTCACCCGGCCGAAGCTCACGGCCTTGAACGACATAGTCGAGGGTGCTGTACACCTGGCGGTCCTCTTCCGGATTGATCCCGACCACCGTGACAAAGACCTCTTCGGTGCCCATGTACAGCATCCCTCGAATCTCGAGACGCTCCGCCGCTCCTTCGACGCCGTCCATGTTGCGCACTTCTTCCAACAGCGAAGAAGCGTTGTCGATGCGCATGTCGAGACCGGGAAAGTCTTCATCCATGCGTCCGGGCGGAATCGCCTTCACATGGGCGGTCTGGAACCGGATCACGCTGTCCAGTCCCTGCTGTTCGATGCCCTGGTTGACCCCCAGCGCGAACACCAGTATCGCCACCCCGAGCGCCAGCGCAACGCCGGTCAGGATGGAACGTTTCCGGTTGCGGCTGAGGTTGCGCAGAGCCAGTCGTAGTGTCATCATTCGATGGCTCCTCCACCGTCGGGGTTGATCTGCCCGTCGATCAGGCGAACATCGGTCTCGCTGCGCTCGATCACACGGGGATCGTGGCTCGAGGTGATGAAGGCCGTGCCGATCTCGTCACGCATCCGCTTCATCAAATCGATCACCGCCACCCCGGTTTTGCCGTCCAGGTTTGCGGTCGGCTCGTCCGCCAGCACGATCGGGGGTTTTTTTACAAGTGCCCGTGCGATTGCCACACGCTGCTGCTGGCCGCCGGAAAGCTCCTTCGGCAAACGGTTCGCCATGTCCGCGATCCCCACTTTGTCCAGGATGTCCATGGCAGCATCGCGACGGCTCTGTTTGGTCCAGCCCGACAGGATCTCAAGCGGCAGCTCGACGTTTTCCCGTGCGGTTAACACCGGCACCAGGTTGAAGTCCTGGAAGATGAAGCCGATGTTCTCCCGTCGCAGAATCGTGCTCTGCTTCTCGTCCAGGCTCGCCAGGTCGCGTCCGATCAATGTGATCGTGCCTTCCGTGGGAACATCCAGCGCGCCGATCAGGTTCAGCAGGGTGGTCTTCCCGCTGCCGGAGGGGCCGGCCAGGGTCAGGAACGAACCGGCCGGGATGTCGAGCGAGACGCCGCGCAACGCACGCACCAGCCCGTCCTGGTAGGTCTTCACCACATCCCGCACCCGCACGACCAGGTTGTTTTCCGTTGTCATTTTCCCTCTCCCGTATCGTCGCCCGCGTCGGACCGCTGCTCCCAGTGGTCGAGCAGGCGGGGAAACTCCTCGTAGAAGAAGCCGTAAATGTTACGCATTTCACGTAACCGTTTCGTAAAGGATGCCGGTTGATCCTCAAACAGCTCCAGGCCTTCGTCCGCGGTGTCGAGCATGTACTTCAGGTTCTCCATGCGCTGTCGCATCAGGTCGGACCAGACGCCGCGCCGAATCTTCCAGTATACCGCACGCTCGCCGGGTTTGCGGACACGCTCCACCAGGCGCATCTGCTCGAGCCACTTGGTCGCCATGCTGACTCCGCCTCGTGACGCTCCGATCGCTTCGCCCAGTTCCTCGGCGGTCTGTTCCGGCGGGTCGCAGATCAGAAACCACGCAAACGCCCGTGCCGTATGCCCGGTAAAACCCAGGGTTTCAAAACGCATCGCCAGCTTTTCGAGATACTCTGCCTGCCTGCGCTCGAACTCCTCGCTGTGGACAGCCTGCTGCCCGTTTGGATCTTCCGTAGGGTTGGTCGGTTCCGGCTCATCATTCATGGAATCGTATCTCCACTCATGTGGGTATGACTCTTTTTCAGCGCTCCATCTTCAATGCACAATGGAAAGATAGAACATTCTATACTTTCAGTCAATATTGAAAGTTCAACATGAGAGCCGGCTGTGGATGTCTGCGCTTCGTCGCTCAATCCGAAACACAGAACAGACCCCGATACGACAGGGGTCTGTTCTGTGTTTCCTCGGTGCCCCGCCGTTCACAACGTTACCGCGAACGGTTTCCTTTCATCCGTCGGATCATTTGCCCTTCACGAGTGAGCTTACCCCGGCTTCGCTCGGTTTGCCGGCGCAGCCTTTCATTCTGACGGAGTTCGAAGGATGCGGCATCATGTTGCAGCTTCAGGTAATGCTCGTATCGTTCACGGTCCACGGAGCCCTCCTTGACCGCCTGCTTGACCGCGCAGCCCGGTTCGGACTGGTGACGGCAGTCGCGGAAGCGGCACTGTTCCGCGAGGGATTCGATTTCGGGAAAGACCGATGCAATCCCTTCGCTTTCGGTAAGCTGCAACTCACGCAGGCCGGGGGTGTCGATCACCAGGCCGCGGTCGGGCAGGAGAATCAATTGCCGATGCGCCGTGGTATGGCGCCCTTTCTTGTCGGCGGCACGCACTTCACCGGTGTCCATCTGTGCTTCACCGGTCAAGGCGTTGATCAAGGTTGATTTACCGACACCGGACGGTCCGATGAACGCCCCCGTGATGCCCGCCTCGAGCATGGCACGGATGCGGTCGATACCTTCCGACGTTTCCGAGCTTGCGATGATGACCTCAACGCCGGGACAATGCCCTTCAGCTTCCAGTTGTACTTCAAGGGGATTGTCTGCCAGGTCGGCCTTGTTCAGGACCACGGTCGGTGTCGCACCTCCGGCCCACACAAGGGAAAGGTATCGTTCGATACGGTTCGGGTTGAATGATGCATCCAGACCGGCGACAATGAAGACGACATCGACATTGGCTGCCAGGATCTGCTGACTGGATGCCCTGCCGGCAGCCCCGCGAGTGAGCGCGGTTCGTCGTGTAAGAACTCGCTCAATGCTCGTGTGCGAACCGGGCGCCTGCAGCACCACCCAGTCGCCGACTTTCGGCAGAGAGTCGTGGTCGCTCTCCGCAAACCCTCGTCCGGGAAGAGAGGCTTTGGCCGCGCCATTGACGGTGAGAATGTCGTATTCGTTCCGGTGCTCCGCGGCGATCCGTGCCGTACATGCCGGTTCGATCGGGCGGTCTGCTACCTGTGCTTCAAAAAATGAGGAAAACCCCAGGTCGGACAATGTACACATGGTCGTGCACTCCACATGCGTTTCAACATCATACGTGTTCGATTCCACCGGTACCGTGCACCGGCGGCGAAAGGAAAGGGATCAAAACGAGAGGGCTGTATCGAAGTCAGAAGTTTCAAGACCTCGTCGCCCTTACCTCGCAAGATCCATGTGGAGTGCAAGCTTAAACATGCAGCCTTTCGAACAGAACTCGAGAAGTGATCATCACACAATCGTTTTAATATAGGTCTTGTATTGTATGCCCGCACCATCCGTCTCTCGGTCCACAAAAGATGAGACACTCTTTTCGGACAATGTCCGGTCGGCGGTTCCGGTCCCCGTCTATTCCGCGAAGACCTCGTATTCTTCCATCGTGCTGGACATGGGCGGGGTTCGTCCCTCCTCGCGAGCGCGGCGCATATCCTCGAACCCCCGTCGATGTCCTTCACGGAATGCCTCCGTTTTCAGCCAGGCATCGAAATGCTCTTTCGCCTCCCACATGGTCATCACGATATACGGCTGATCGTCTTTCAGGGGGCGCAGAATCTTTGCCTGTATGAATCCGGGGAGCGTATCGACCTGCCGTGCACGATTACGGAACAATTCCTCAAAACGTTCAACGTAATCAGGCTGACACGATATACGGTTCATGGCAACAAACATGATGGTCCTCGGGTCGCAATGAAGGTGAGTACTGTTACAGGTCGGCAGGCATACCGCGACGGCGCAATCCAGTCAAAAGGTTCCCCCACTGTCAACCTCACACGACATGATAGGCAATCCTAACAGTTCCGCGCAACTGTAGAGCCTCCCGCCGCCTGGGAAGCTTGCCGTCGACTCGGCTGCAGGGTCGCCTGAAACGCGACCCGGAAGAGGCTCCCGGCCGGCTTGATCTTGCTGCGCAGAGGCATGCACTTTCCCGTGAAACGTCAACAAGTGCAACCGGAGAGGGAGAACGACCCGATGGGAGACCTTCCGTTCCTTGAAAACCCGCTGGTCAACCATGAACAGGTGATCGAGCGGGCTCGTCGTATCGGAGAGGCGCGCGGGCTGGCGCGTGTGGCCGTCGCCGCGGCCGAAGAGGACGATGTCCTTGCCGCGCTGTACGCCTGCAAACAGGAGGGCATTGCGGATGCTGTCCTGATCGGTGACCGGGAAAAAGTCGAGCAGGCGCTTGACAACGCTGAAGTGCCGCGTGACACCTTTGAGTTGATCGCCGTCGAAACGCATGAAGAGGCGGCGCTGAAATCTGCGCAACTCGCCGCCGCCGGAGAAGCAGATGTGGTCATGAAAGGGTACCTGAAGACTTCGGTGCTTCTGAAAACCCTGCTCAAGCATGAGCACGGCCTGCGCGACCGGGAACTGGTGTCTCACAGCGCGGCCCTGTATGTGCCGGCGCACGGCAAGCTGTTGAACATCACCGACGGCGGCACCTTGATCCAGCCCACCCTGGAACAGAAAATCGTGATTCTCGCCAACGGTGTGCGCGTGATGCGTGCGGTCGGGATCATGAAGCCGCGTGTGGCGGTATTCGGCGCAAGCGAGCGGCGCGATGACGGTCCCCACGCCGACGACAACCGCCGCTTGATCGAACTGGCGCGGGAACACTGGGGCGCATTTCTCACCATCGACGGCCCCATGCCGCTTGACCTGGCGGTGACCGATCCCACCTCGCTCGGGATTCCGTACGCGCCAGACGTGGCGGGACAGGCGGATATTCTGCTGGTGAATTCGATCGAGGAAGGCAATATCGTCGCCAAGACATTGATCCAGTTCGGCGGTGCGATCTTCATGGGCGTGATCGCCGGGGCGAAGGTGCCGATCAGCCTGGTTTCACGCAGCGACACCATGATCAACAAGAAGTCTTCCGTGGCGTTGGCGGTCTGCCTGGCGGACTTCGACCGGCGCGGCTTTGACAGCCTGCCCGCGATGCCGGAGATGGGAGGAGAACGATGAGCGACGAGCGTCTGACAGCAATCGAAACCGCCCTGCAATCACGTGTCAGGGAGCGTGGTCCGGTACGCATGGGCATTCTCTTCACTCAGCACGACCAGCACCGCATGATGTCGCTGGGATCGATGGTGCGGGATGGTTGGCTTTTCCCGATCCTGGTCGGTTCGGCGGACAACATCGAGACGACGGTAAAGGGTGCGACCCTGGAGGAAGGCAGCTATGAAGCGGTAGAAGCCGACACACTTGAGGAACAGACTGCGGCGGCGCTGGACCTGGCGGACAAAGCGAAGCTCGATGCGCTCGGCTTCAGCCCCCATGTTGCGGAAGAGGCGGTCCCTCTCCTGCAGGCGGCGGGCGGCGACCTGTTTCCGGAACATCAGCCGCTGATGGGCCTCGCAGCGGTGGCGCTGCCGGAGTTCCCCCGTCTCCTCTTCGTGGGTGACGTTGCGGTGAAACAGGCCCCGACGGTCGAGGAGAAGGCCTGGATCGCCGAACAGGCAGCGGTGACGGTACAAGCGCTGAGTGTCGACGAACCGCGTGTCGCGTTCCTGGCGGCCGTGGAGGCGACCAATCCGGGCATGCCGGTGACCGTGGAGGCGGAGGAGGCGGCATCGAAAGCACAGGTGCAGGGCGCGCACATGCACGGTCCGTTGAGCATGGACGTCGCGATCAACCGTACCGCCGCAGAGAAGAAGAAGGTGCCGGGAGAAGTGCCGGGTCGTGCGGATATCCTGGTCGGCCCGACGCTGACCATTTCACGCGGCGTCTACCAGGCGATGGCTCTGCTCTGCGGCGGTCGTGCCGGTGTCACCCTGCTCGGTGGTAAACTGCCGGTGGCAATCCCGGGCCGGGCGGACGGCGACGCCGGTGTGCTGCTGTCGACCATGATTACAGCGGCACTGGCCTGATTGGTCGCCGGCGTGAGGGCGCGGCTTTCCAGGCTGTCGCAGAATGGTATTGCGGGGATGATCATCGTTCCGGATCTCAATCACAAACAACAGATATTATTGTCTTTATAAAGACGCTGGATACCGGCTTGCAAAGGCGTGACACCTTTTGAGACGGCCTGTTGCGCCGGGCTTGCCCTCTCGCATTCTTGCCGGGCTTGCCCGGCGGATTTCTTGGCGGGCCTGCCCGCCGGCTTCCTTGGTGGGATAACACGTTGTACGGCTTGCAGTGCGAACCGGGTCCGTCAGCGTTGCCGACGGAGACGAAGACCAAACACCCATCTTGAAGATCATTTCCGGTCTGTGCAGGCACCCGTTTTTCCGCAGCCCTTCACAGTCGTCTTGCATTGACAGCGTCCGTCACCCTACAATCAGCATGCGGGTCGCAATGGAATTCATGGACATGATCGGCCCGATACAACGAAACGGATCGACGACCCATGAAGGACGCCTTTATTCTTGCGGTGACGCAGTTCAATCCCGCAATTGCCGACCTGAAAACGAATCGTGACCGGATACTTGCCGACGCGGATGAAGCGCGCAAGCAGGGTGCGAAGATACTTGTCACCGGCGAACTGGCACTGTCCGGATACATGCTGCGCGATGCGGTGTTCGAAGTCGCCCTGCGCCCCGAAGACAGCTTCCTCGATCCCTTTCGCAGTCTCTCGCGTGAAATGACCGTGATCGTCGGCATGGCCGAGGTCACCTCCGATCATTTTTATTACAACAGCGCGCTGGTGTTCGAGGACGGTGAGGTGATCCATCGACACCGCAAGGTGTATCTGCCGAACTACGGCATGTTTGAAGAGAAGCGCTTTTTCGCGGAGGGCGACCGCATCCATGCCTTTGACAGCCGTTTGGGTCGCCTGGGGGTGTTGGTCTGCAACGACATGTGGCACCCGATGACAACCCAGTTGCTGGGCTGGGACGGCGCCGAAATGATCCTTGCGGCGACCGCATCGCCGACACGTGGAGTCAGCCGCGATGACGTCAGCGACAACACTCGTGTATGGCGCACCTTCAATCGGAGCGCCGCCAAGGCTGTCAGCGCCTATGTAGTGCAGGCGAACCTTGTCGGCTTCCAGGAAAGCATCCACT
>WJJA01000528.1 GCA_014729955.1 bacterium | reverse complement strand
GTTCTGTCCGCGGACGGCGTACTGTCCGACCCCGAGCCGCTGGTGCGTTTCAAGGGATTAAGCGAATGGGCTGCGGACTACCTGGTGGTGGCGGCGTTTGACAATTACGCCGAGAAGTACAGGTACCAGGAGGAGGTCTGGAACCGTATCTGGGAAAACCTCCACCGTGCCGGTATCGCCCCCGCGATCAAGCGCCAGGAAGTGCACATGTTCGAAGGGGTAAAAGAGCGTGGTCTTGCGGTGGCTACCGACCCGCTCACTCTGCTGCGTGAAATCGATATCTTCTCCCCCTTCAGCGAAGAACAACGGCAGAGGCTTGCCGAGACGATGCAACGTGTTGAGTTTACCGCCGACGATACCATCTTCCAGCAGGACGACGAAGGCGACTCGCTCTTCATCGTTGTCGAAGGTGTCGTGAAGGTGACCGTTAAAACGAGCGCACGAAAAAGCTCGGACATCGCGCGAATTGGTGCCGGCGGATTCTTCGGAGAAATGGCGCTGCTGACCGGAGAGGCACGGACCGCCACGGTCACCGCGGTGACGGATACGGTGCTGTACGAAATCACGAAAGAGCACATCGCGCCCCTGCTGGAAGCGCAACCGGAGTTGTCCGACAGCTTGAGCGAAGTGCTCGCGAGACGGAAACAGGCGACGGAAACCCGGATGCGCAGGGGAACCTCGAAACGAAGGCAGAAAGACGATCTGTACGACAAGATCCTGAGCCGCATCCAAAGCTACTTCCGTTTGAAAAAATAGCCGAAGACAGTCACAACAACATCGAGGCTTGAGAGGACGGTATGGTGGAAAAATCGATGAAAAGCATTCTTGTTACCGGCGCGCTGGGTCAGATCGGCTCCGAACTTGTGGCTGAACTGCGTACGAAGTACGGTCATGATAACGTGATCGCCACCGATCTGCGTGACCCGCGTGAAACCCTTTCAGTCGAACCGCCCTACGAGCAGCTCGATGTGCTCGACCGCAACCGTCTCTGGGAAGTCAGCAAACGCTACGGCATCGATACCATCTACCATCTCGCTGCGATTTTGTCCGCGGTCGGTGAAAAGAAGCCGGACCTCGCATGGGATGTAAACATGCGCGGCCTGAAGAATATTCTCGACCTCGGGATGGAACGCAACATGACACGGATCATGGTGCCCTCTTCCATCGCCGTGTTCGGACCAACCACCCCTGTGGATGATACCCCGCAGGAAACGCTGCTGCGTCCGAATTCGATGTACGGTGTCACCAAGGTCGCAGGCGAGCTGCTGTGTGATTACTACTGGAGCAAATACAAGCTGGATGTGCGCGGGGTACGCTACCCGGGCCTGATCTCTTACAAAACCCCGCCGGGAGGGGGAACTACCGACTATGCCGTGGCCATCTATGTCGATGCGATCAAGAAAGGTCGCTACACCTGCTTCGTACGCGAAGATACCGTGCTGCCGATGATGTACATGCCGGATGCGCTCAAGGCGATTATCGACCTGGCTGAAGCGGACGGCGAGACTCTTCGCTATCGCAATGCCTACAACATCGCTGCACTCAGCTTTGATGTCGCACAGCTGGCAGAATCGATCCAAAGACATATCCCGGAGTTCGAAGTGAGATACGAACCGGATTTCCACCAGGCCATCGCCGACAGCTGGCCGAACACCATCGACGATACCGCCGCACGGGATGACTGGCATTGGCAGCCGAACTTCGATCTCGACGCCATGACCGATGACATGCTTGCCAACCTCCGCCGCATGCAGGACGAGGGAACGCTGTACTGATAGGGTCCTGTTGTTCACGGAGCCCCGGGGTCATACCCACCCTGCGCCCCGCCCCGGGGTTCAACAACAGTTCTTTTTTCGTCGGCAAACCAGGCACTTGCCATTTTACCCGGCAGATGGTTCTACCGAGGCGAATATGCGAGGCCTGAGGCGGACGGCCTTCCCACGCTCGAACATGCACCCATTGGGCAGGCCGCTTGATCTCTTCCGGCCTTCACCGCACACCTCACCCCTTGCTGCGTTCGCTCTCAGCACCAGCTGAGTATCGATTACGACGAAACGAAACGACCGACACCTCGCGACCATCACCGGGAGTCAGAGTCCCCCGGCTCTCATCATCCGTCGCAAACCAAAAACCCCAAACCGGATTGTTCCGTATTCCGGGATTTACGGCATCCACCTTAGGGAGATTTGGGTTTCCTGTGCGACAATACACCGAATATCAACAATAGAAACATCATAAATACTTGAACAATATACAATTATGTTCATCCACGCTGGAACCGCTAAGAGATGATACCTATAATATATTGACAACGGCACATCCCTTCATTTACGTTAAATATAGCAACTGCAACGATACTTGTTATAAGTATTATCGTTTTGTTCAACGAGGAGGGGATGACCATGAAACGCCTGCTGCCCGTGTTCTGCCTGCTGCTTGTCGCCAACCTCTTCTATACTCCCTCGGCATTGTCCGAAGATTTTGTTGAGCGCGAGATGGATGCCGGATTCCTTGGCGCCGGTTGGCTGTCCGGCGATGTGAATATCGACGGCGGGGAAACCGTGATGACCAAACAGACGTCTCCGATGGGACGGTTCTTCATCGACTACTACCTGCAACCCGGATTTGCGATCGGCTTTTACTCCCAATTGTCTTTTTATTCTGCCGAGATGGGGCATTCTACCATCATCGAAGGAGGGTTTTCGCTCAAGCCGCGCGTGTTGCTTTCTCAGATGCTTGCCGTAAAGCCGTCCATCATGGTCGGATTTCGGCGAGGAGTGTTTCGTGATCCGGCTCTGAACTCGGTCGCGGTGACCGGTTTCGGCGCGCAGGGAGCAGTAGAGTTCCAGGTTGCGATGGGACCAACCTCGATCCTCTTTGTAGAAGGAGGATTCCTGAACCAGCTCATGGGGAAGAACATGGTGGAGTCGGTCACATGGACGGCGATCCCCTATGCAGGCCTGGGGATCGCGTTCTGATCGGTTGTATGACATCCGGAAGCTCCATACTATCGGCGGGCTGAAAGGTTCGCCGTTTTTTCTCTCTCGACGGCATTGCGTCCACGGCAGCATTGTGATGATCTTGGTCCAGGTTCAGCTTCATGGAGTCTCGCGGCCATGCGATCAGCCGGTGTACGAAGCCTCAGCATTGCAGTCCTGCTCATGTTTGCCCTGCCCGCCTTTGGGGGAGGATTGACAGGAAAAGGATTCACTGCCGCGTTTCAGAACAGCGGCATTCACAACCCGTCCATCGGACAGGAGTCGATCAACAGCTATGCGGTCGGCCTGGTGTCCGAATGGTCGTTTACCGACCGGTTGTCGTTCCAGCCGGAACTGACTTATGATGTGCGCGGCTTTCGTCGCGAATCTTTCCCCGGAGACAAGACCGACTACCAGTACCATTTCATCATGGGAACCGCGCTCGCCAAGCTGACCGAATCCGAGGGAATCGTGCGGCCGAGTGTGTTTACCGGATTGGAGATCGGATGGATGGTGGAGGCGACGATTGACGGGGAGACCTACCGGGGCTTGCTGAGCCAGACTGATCGTCAGCACTACGGTCTGGTGCTCGGCATGGGGTTGGACGGGCCGCTCGGGCACGGCCGTTGGATGGTAGACGCCCGCTATTGCGTCGGATTGAACGACCTCGAATCGGAAGATGCCGAGTGGAGTGTCCAGCCTTCCGATCGTCTGCGGACCCTGATGGTATCCTTCAAAATCTTGTACGGAACCGACCCGTACGGGTAAGCCTGCTCCCGTTGCGCGGGGAGTCTGCCCCGGCTATCTTACGTGTTCACAACGAGTTTTCCTCAAGGGAGCAAGAATGGCAGCATTACGCGATGTGGTCGATACCCTGATTGAAGCAGCCGATACAATGGATGCCGGCGCATGGGAGCAGGAAATCGTGCAGGCCCTGCGTGAGGAGATCGATCACTATGATTGGGTCGGTTTCTACTGGGTGGTGAACGATAAACTGGTGCTTGGTGCGTGGGACGGTCCGGAAGCGACGGAACATGTCACGATCGAAATCGGGGAAGGGCTTTGCGGTCTTGCAGCGTCGCAACAGCAGACCGTGCTGGTCGACGATGTGAAGGAACATGACAATTACCTGGCCTGCTTCCCGGAAACACGCAGCGAAATCGTAGTGCCGGTGATGAAAGGCGACCGCTGCATCGGCGAAATCGACATCGATTCCAACACGCCCGGCGCATTTACCGACACCGACCGCAAACAGCTAGAGCGCCTGGCCGAGATTGTCGCTGCCCGTCATTACGGCCTGTAAACGGACCTCCTGATGTCCTCCGACACCAACCTCAATCGTTTGAACGAGTATTACACCGATCTCGGGGCGCTGTTCCAGTCAGTCTCGGAGAACAGCGGCTACTACAACCTCGGGTGGTTGCCGGAGGGGTCTCTGCGATCCTTTCGTGACGGGCAACGGGAACTGGTGCGCAACGTCGCGAACGGGCTGCGTCTGAACCCCGGCGCGCAAGTCCTGGATATCGGCGCGGGACGGGGGGCGCCGGCACGTTACATCGCCGACCGTTTCCAGGTCCGTGTCGTCGCGTTGGAGCGTCTCGCCGACCAGGCAGAGCACGGTCACCATGCAACCGATACCCAACGGGTGGACTGGATCCGGGGGGATGCCGCCGCCCTCCCTTTCGCAGACGATAGTTTCGACGGCGCGGTTTCCATCGAGAGCGCCTTTCACTATCCCGACCGTCGCGCGTTCCTGCATGAAACTGCGCGAGTGCTTCGACACGGCGGTCGACTCGCTCTCGCCGATATCGTCATCCGGCAGAGGTACAAGCGTCACATCTACCACAACGCCTACCGACGTGCTCTTGCCTCTCCCGGGCTGTGGACACTGCAAACATATCGGGATGAGTTCCGCATCGCGGGATTTCGACCGCAGTTCGCTTGTGACCTGACCCCGGGCGTGGTCCAGTCCCTGCACAACGCCGCACCGGATATCCTTCGCCTCGCTCCCGCCCTGCGAAAACAGGGCTACAGTGCCCTCTATCTTTCCACCGTCTGGCTGGGTTTCCTGCTGCTGCCGCAGATCCGAAGACGTCTCCCGGCAACCTATCACCTGATGGTCGCTGAAAAACGTTGAACAGCGGACGCCGCCGGCAGGACGATGATATCGAAAACGGGCGGCAGGATCTTCCTTCAACCACGACTGTACACTCAAAGTTCATTCTATCTTTATCTTTATAATACAAAGACTTATGTTTCGATCCTCCCTGTCATCCCGGTGGCACATTCCTTGCACTTTGTGAAACGCTATCCCGGATATTTCACGAGTTCAAACTGCGTCAGATGTGAGGCGCGAGGAATGAAGCTGTACTGCCATACCGCGAATCCTTCGCAGAAAAAAGTGGACGTGCCCGGGACAGTCGATGGTGGAGAAATCGATGAGTTCGGCCTGGACACTTACTGTGCTGGAACAAAATCCCCTTGATTCGTTCAGCCGTCAGGTCACATGCACGATACGATCGTGCGCAAAACCTGACCGAATGTTGTGATGAACTATCCGGGCTAAGGACCGCTGACAGGAGAAGCATGTGCAGGTACCGATGAATCGACCGGAAGAGATCGAGCGAGCCTTTGACACTCGCACTCGTGACCAGTACAGGGTTTCGGCCCTGGTTTCCCTCTACAACTCGGAGAAATACCTGCCCGGGCTGATGGAGGATCTTCTCGGTCAGACTCTTTACGAACGGGACGAGTTGGAAATAGTCTTCGTGGACAGTCATTCCCCGACGGACGATTGGGCTGTCCTGCGCGGGTATGCTGCACGTTATCCCCATCTCCGGGCGATTCGTACCATACAGCGATAATCTCTCTACACCGCCTGGAACCGCGCGATCCTCGAATCGCGCGGC